>JANMOL010000436.1:0-3635 GCA_031369245.1 Hyphomicrobium sp.
GACAGCGAACCGCGCCCTCTTCGAGAAGGACCGCGTCCACCTCGAGGCGCGCAACCTCGAGCAGAAGAAGGAGGCCGAGGCGGTCGCGGCCAAGCTCGACAACCAGACCTTCGTGTCGATCCGCCAGGCCGGCGACACCGGCCAGCTCTACGGCTCGGTTTCGACCCGCGATATCGCCGATGCCATCACGACGGGCGGCTTCACAGTCGACCGCAACCAGGTTGTGCTCGACAAACCGATCAAGGCGCTCGGCGTCACCCCGGCGCGCGTCCAGCTCCACCCCGAGGTCGTCTGCAACATCAACCTCAACATCGCCCGCTCGCAGGACGAAGCCGACAAGCAGGCCAAGGGCGAGAACGTTTCGCACATCAAGGACGAAGCCCTCGAACTCGAGACCTTCAAAGGCGAGATCTTCGAAGCCGGCTCAGAGCCCGACGGCGAGTAAAGGCAAACGGTCCAGCCTGACACAACACGGCGCCTGGGACATCCCCGGCGCCGTTTCGCGTTGTAGGGACCCTGAAGGCTGCAACCGATTCGCACCGGGCAAGGAATTTCCGCGCCAACTCTTTGCCCGTGTTGATAACGGGGACGGACGGCGGACGAAGCCGCTTCTACCCTCGGAGCGCGCGCTGAATCGTCTAGGGTCGATCGCATGGCAAACCCCGCAGTCCTCCTGACCGAGAAGCTTCAGCAAGCCGCCTCGGCCACCGAACCCCTCATCTTCCGGCAAGCGCCGCACAACTTGGAGGCCGAGCAGGCGCTTCTCGGTGCGATCCTGGTCAACAACGAGGCGCTCGATCGCGTCTCGGGCTTTCTGACGCCGGGACATTTCTTCGATCCGCTGCACGGCCGCATCTACGAGACGCTGGCGACACTTATTCATGCCGGCAAGACGGCGACGCCGATCACCGTCAAATCGTTCTTCGAGAACACCGAGCCCATCGACCAGCAAACCAGCGTCCCGCAGTATCTCGGGCGGCTCGCCGCCAACGCTACAACGATCATCAACGCCGCCGAGTATGGCCGCACGATCTACGACCTGTCGACCCGGCGCACGCTGATCGTCATCGGCGAAGACATGGTCAACACCGCTTACGATAGCTCGGTCGATCAGCCGCCCAAGGGACAGATCGAAGACGCCGAGAGCCGCCTGTACTCGCTCGCCGAGCAGAACAAGTATGGTCAGGGCTTTGAAAGTTTCCAGAGCGCGCTCGTCACCGCGATCGGCATGGCCAACAGCGCCTTCCAGCGTTCGGGCCATTTGTCGGGGGCTTCAACGGGTCTGTCGCAGCTTGATCACAAACTCGGCGGACTGCAGCGCTCGGACTTGATCATCCTGGCGGGCCGCCCGTCGATGGGCAAAACCGCGTTGGCAACCAACATCGCCTACAACGTCGCCAAAGCCTACAAAGGCGAACGCGCAGCCGACGGCACGATGGAAACCAAGGATGGCGGTATCGTCGGCTTTTTCTCACTGGAAATGTCGTCGGAACAGCTGGCAACGCGCATTCTCGCCGAGCAAGCCGAAATCTCGTCGGAAAAAATCCGCCGCGGCATGATCGACGAGCACGAGTTCCGCAAGCTGTCGGAAGTCGCCGCCGAAATGTCGCGCATTCCGCTGTTCATTGACCAGACCGGCGGCATCACGATTGCGCAGCTGTCAGCCCGCGCCCGCAAACTCAAACGCCAGCATGGCCTCGATCTGCTGGTCGTTGATTACCTGCAGCTGCTGTCGGGCTCCAAGCGCGGCGAAAGCAATCGGGTGCAGGAAATCACCGAGATCACCACCGGGCTGAAGGCGCTGGCCAAGGAACTGGTGGTGCCAATCATGGCGCTCTCGCAGCTTTCGCGTCAGGTCGAGAACCGCGAAGACAAGCGGCCGCAACTGTCGGATTTGCGTGAATCCGGCTCGATCGAGCAAGACGCCGACGTCGTGATGTTCGTCTACCGCGAAGAATACTACATCGAGCGCACCAAACCGGCCGAAGGAACGCCTGAATTCTCCGATTGGATGACCAAGATGAGTTTGGCATCAGGCAAAGCAGAGGTCATCATCGGCAAGCAGCGTCACGGCCCGGTCGGCACGGTGGAATTGGCGTTTGAAGGCCAGTTCACGCGCTTCAGCAATCTGGCGCCGACTTACATGATCCCCGAGCGGTGAGCAGTCCGGCGGCATCACTCAAAACCGCGACCGGTACCCTGACCGTCGATCTCGGACAGATCGCGGCCAACTGGCAGAGCTTGGCGCGGATTGTTTCACCGGCGCAGTGTGGCGCGGTGGTGAAGGCCGATGCCTACGGCTTGGGTGCAGCGCGCGTAGTCCCAGCGCTGGTGCGCGCCGGATGCAGCACGTTTTTCATAGCGACACCGTCCGAAGCCGAACAAACCCGCGCGCTCGCCCCCAAAGCCACGATCTATGCGCTCGACGGATTGCTCGACGGCGCGGCCGAGACGTTCGCGCGGCTCGCCGTTCGCCCCGTGCTGTCGACGTTGGCTGAAGTGGAAGCGTGGGCGCGGCTGACCTCTGGCAAGGCCGAGAAACACGCAGCCGCGCTGCACATCGATACCGGCCTCAACCGAATGGGGTTACCGGCGGGCGATGTCCGGCGCTTGGCGGCCGCGCCCGCATTGCTGGCGCTCCTCAACCTGACGCTCGTCATGAGCCACCTCGCCTCAGCCGATAATCCGCGCGACCCAAAAAACCGCGATCAGCTGCTGGCGTTTGAAACGCTGTCGCAATTATTCCCGCGCGTGCCGCGCTCGCTGGCGGCCTCCGACGGCTTGATGCTCGGGCAAGCTTTTCATTTCGATCTCGTCCGGCCGGGATATGCGCTCTATGGCGGCCAGGCGTCCTTGACGAACCCAGCGCCGGTGAAGCCCGTCGTCACCGTCAAGGCCCGCATACTCGCGGTCAAGGATATCGCGCCCGGCGAGACCGTTGGCTATTCAGCGACTTGGCGGGCCAAGCGTCCGAGCCGCATCGCGACGATTGCGGCCGGCTATGCCGATGGCGTGCCGCGTTCAGCCAGCGGTCCCGACGGCCGCCCGGGCGGACAGGTTTTGATTGACGGCGTGCTGGCGCCGATCGCCGGCCGGGTCTCGATGGACCTGATCACGGTGGATGTCACCGATCTGCCGGCTGGTGCCGCCGTGCCCGGCGCGTTCGCGACGTTGATTGGTGATGCGCTGTCCATCGAGGATGCCGGATACGCTGCGGGTACCATTGGCTATGAAATTCTGACCCGCCTCGGGCCGCGCTTCGCACGGCTGTATCTGGAGGATACAGACTTCCATCATGGCTAAAGCGTCAAAATCAGCTTTCGTCTGCCAGGCCTGCGGTGCGACCGCGTCACGCTGGGCTGGTAAGTGCCCGGCCTGCGACGGCTGGAACACGCTCGTTGAAGAAACCGATGCCGGTCCGCCGCCAGGATCAGGCGTGTCGCGCCAAACCAAGGGCCGGATCGTCAAGCTCGAAACGCTGAAAGGCTCGAGCGAACAGGCCCCGCGCTTTTCGACCGGCATCGCCGAGCTTGATCGCGTCACCGGCGGCGGCATCGTGCCGGGCTCGGCGATCTTGATCGGCGGCGAACCGGGTATCGGCAAATCGACGCTGCTGTTGCAGCTGACCGCCAACT
>JANMOL010000479.1:0-1693 GCA_031369245.1 Hyphomicrobium sp.
CGTCGTCCCCGACGGCTCATTGAGCCTCGAAAAGGGCGCGGTCTTCCCGTGGGCCAAGACCGGCGCGTCCTCTCCCTACTACGAGCAGACGCTCGAAAGCCTCGCCAAATTCTACAAAGCCGGCATGAAGACGCCGTGGGAAAAATTACCCAAGCACGTCCAGCTCGCCATCCTGTTCGGCTCGGGCGACGAAGACGTGACGTTCACCTACTGGGACGGCAGCCGGAATTACTCGACCGTCAAACCGTTCGAAGGCGTCATCGGCAACATTCAACGCCGCTGGAAGGAAACCGACAGCGACTGGGTGCGCGAAGAGCTCTCGCGCTATCAGGCAGCCCACCCGTGCGAAGCCTGCGGTGGCTACCGCCTCAAACCGCAGTCGCTGGCCGTCAAGGTCGGCGGTAAGCACATTGGCGAAGTCGGCGATTTGTCGATCAAGGCGGCCAACGTTTGGTTTAGCGAGGTTCCCAAAACCTTCACCAAGCAGCAAACCGAAATCGCCACTCGCATTTTGAAGGAAATCTGCGACCGGCTCAAATTCCTCAACGACGTCGGGCTCGAATACCTGACGCTGTCGCGCGCCTCTGGCACGTTGTCGGGCGGCGAAAGCCAGCGCATCCGGCTCGCTTCGCAAATCGGCTCCGGCCTGACCGGCGTGCTGTACGTGCTCGATGAACCCTCGATCGGCTTGCATCAGCGCGACAACGCCCGCCTGCTCGAAACGCTCCGCCATTTGCGTGACATCGGCAATACCGTCATCGTCGTCGAGCACGACGAGGACGCGATAATGACCGCCGATTACGTGGTCGACATCGGCCCGGGCGCTGGCATCCACGGCGGCGAGATCATCGCGCAAGGGTCGCCTGACGACATCATGGCAACCCCCGCCAGCTTGACCGGTGATTATCTCAGCGGCCGCCGCTCGGTCTCCGTCCCGCGCAAGCGCCGCATCGCCGATAACGGCAAGGCGCTGACCGTCACCGGCGCCCGCTCGAACAACTTACAAAACGTCACCGCCTCGATCCCGGTCGGCCTGTTCACCTGCATCACCGGCGTCTCGGGCGGCGGCAAATCCTCCCTGCTCATCGACACGCTCTACAAAGCCGTGGCGCGTAAGTTGAACAACGCCAAAGAGCACCCCGGCGAGCACGACGCCATCACCGGCATCGAGCACTTCGACAAAATCATCGACATCGACCAGAGCCCCATCGGGCGCACGCCGCGCTCCAATCCAGCGACCTACACCGGCGCGTTCACGCCGATGCGCGAGTGGTTTGCCGGATTGCCGGAAAGCAAAACGCGCGGCTACGAGCCGGGCCGCTTTTCGTTCAACGTCAAAGGCGGGCGCTGCGAGAAATGCCAGGGCGACGGCGTCCTCAAGATCGAAATGCACTTCCTGCCCGACGTTTACGTGACGTGCGAAGAGTGCAAGGGCAAGCGCTACAATCGCGAGACGCTGCAGGTCACCTTCAGAGACAAATCAATCGCCGACATTCTCGACATGACGGTGGAGGAAGGTGCGGATTTCTTCAAAGCCGTGCCCTCGATCCGCGATAAACTCGAAACCTTGGCGCGCGTCGGCCTCGGCTACATCCACATCGGCCAGCAGGCGACCACGCTGTCGGGCGGCGAAGCCCAGCGCATCAAACTGTCAAAAGAACTCTCGCGCCGCGCCACCGGCCGCACGCTTTAT
>JANMOL010000441.1:0-2820 GCA_031369245.1 Hyphomicrobium sp.
GCGCGCGCATCGAACGCACCTAAACCGATCAATCGAGCCATCCATGAAGTCCGCAACTGTCCATCGGCTGCACCGGGGAGAACCGCCATCGAGCATGCGCGGCGCGGATGCATTTCAAGCCATCGAGGACACCATTGAAAGTCCGGCACAAGGCCTCGTGGCCAGCATGCTGGCCCACACGCTCAACATTTTTTCATCCGGCGGCGAACGCGAACAAACCCAGCGCAACGCCATCCTGGCGTTTGGCGTACGCTGTACAAGTGCTGCTCTGCTGTATCTGACGCAAATCATTCTCGCCCGCTGGATGGGCTCGTTCGAGTACGGCATCTACGTGTTCGTGTGGACTTGGGTGCTGATCCTCGGCGGCGTTTCGCACCTCGGCCTCAACCTCGCGACGATCCGCCTGACACCGGTCTATCGCGAAGCCGGCGACCTCGACACGTTGCGCGGCCTGACGCACGGCGCGCGCTTGGCAGCGCTCGGCGCCGGCACGGTGATTATGCTCGCAGGCCTGGCCGGCATCGCGATCTTCCAGCCCTACCTCCAGAACCATTTCATTCTGCCGGTCTATCTCGCGCTCGTCTGTGTGCCGCTGTACGCCGTGACCGATGTGCAAGACGGCATCGGCCGCGGCAACTCCTGGATGGGCCTCGCGCTCGTGCCGCCGTACATCCTGCGCCCGCTCTTGCTGCTGGCGACGATGGCCGCAGCCCACACCGGCGGCCTACCGATGAACGCTGCCACCGCTGCAGGAGCAGCGATCGTGGCGACGTGGGCGACCGGCCTGACACAAACATTGCTGATCAACCGGCGGCTGGCCGCCGTGCTGCCAGCGGGCCCGCGCACCTACGCGTTTCAATCGTGGCTGAAGATCTCACTGCCGCTGCTGGTCATTCTCGCCTGCGAATTGGCTCTGCAGAATACCGACATTCTCGTGATCTCGCGCTACATGTCGCCAGCCGACGTCGGCGTCTATTTCGCCGCCGGTAAGACGATGGCGCTGATCATGTTCGTGCATTACGCGGTCGGCAGCGCGGTCGCCAACAAGTTTGCCACCCTCAATGCGCGCGGCGACAAGGAGGGTCTGCGGGCCTTCGTCAAGGATGCGGTCAACTGGACCTTCTGGCCGTCGCTGGCGGGTGCGGTGATTATCTTAGCGCTCGGCAAGCCGCTGCTGTGGCTGTTTGGGCCGCAGTTCGAAGCCGGCTATCCGGTGATGTGCATTCTCGTCGTTGGGTTTCTGTTCCGCTCATCGATGGGTCCGGCAGAGTTTCTGCTGAACATGCTCGGCGAGCAGGCGCTGTGCGCGACCGTGCTGTTTGCCGCCGCTGTGTTGAATATCGCCCTGAACTTCGCGCTGGTGCCGCAATACGGGCTGATTGGCGCGGCCTGCGCAACCTCGGCCTCGCTGATGATGGCAGCGCTGATGAATTACGTTGTCGTCTGGCGCCGCCTCGAAATCGAAATCGCGATCTGGAAAAACCTGCCGAAGTTTTGAATGGGATTTTTGTTGGCGCGTTCCGACTCTCTGACGTCGAGCCGGCCGGAACGCACGGCGCACTGAGTTGCAAGAAAAACGAACGCTCCGGTTGCCGCTAACCATAGGAATCACTGGCCAGCGTGACGCTGGTGTGGTACTATTTTCGTATGGTCGAAAGTGTCGGTGGCAAGCGCAGCAACGCTTAGGCCACCGTTTTTGTGAGTGGGGTATGTGGGTTGCCATAGCCCAATCTACGGCTCACCTCATTTGGCATAGGTTCGGACGAGGAGCATCAGATGCCGCCGTTCGTTGTCGCAAAGAAAATCGAGCTAGACGACGCCTGCAGGCGGTTTGGCGTCGCACGCCTGGAGTTGTTCGGATCGGCCGCAGCCGGTGGCTTTGACAGCGCAACAAGCGATCTCGATTTTCTTGTATCGTTTAGCCAGAGTGCCCGGGCCAAAGCATTCGACAACTACTTCGGCTTGCGTGAACGGCTCGAAGAGATTTTTGAACGGCCGATCGATTTGGTGACGATCGAGTCCGTGAAAAATCCATACTTCCTCCGAGATATCGAAGACCATCGGCAACCCGTCTATGGCTCATAGCCTGAAAAAACTTCTAGCTGATATTCTGTCGGCCACGGCGGCAATTGAATTGTTTGCCAGCGGCAAAACCCGGGCAACATATTCTGCCGACCTTATGGTGCGTTCCGCAGTTGAGCGGCAGCTTGAAATTATTGGAGAGGCACTCCGCCGCCTTGAGACATTGGATGCAACACTCGTGGCTCAGATAAGCGACTACCGTCGCATCATCGTGTTCCGCAACATCATTGCACACGGCTACGATGGCTTGGACGATGATATCATCTGGCAGGTCGTCACGGAGAAGCTTCCAGTTCTCGCACGTGAAGCGACGGCACTGTTAGAAGCACGATAGTCTTTGGCTCGTGAGATGCCTCGCGATCAGCGCGCAGGCAAAAAGGCCAGGAGTGATCCCGGCCTTTGATAGGTTTTACTGCGATTGTGCGCCAGCGTGACGTGTTTCCTCTCCCAAGGGGAGAGGATGCCCGTAGGGCAGGTGAGGGGCTTGGCTTGCTGTAATAGTATCGCGATCTCAGCCCCTCATCCGCCCCGCTTTCTGTGGCGCTAACGCGCCGGGCGGGGCACCTTCTCCCAAGGGAGAAGGAATGCATCTCGTATCAAGACGATTGGAAAAGGCCGCCGCCGATCGACAGTGTGGCGTTGCGAGCCGGGCGGCGCACGCACGCAAAAAGGCCAGGAGTGATCCCGGCCTTTATCAGATTTTACGGCGATGGTGCGCCAGCGCGACGAAGGAAAAAC
>JANMOL010000601.1:0-6423 GCA_031369245.1 Hyphomicrobium sp.
TGGCATGGCGATGTCCGAGCGCTTGCTGGCGGCGCGCACGGGCGGCGATCTGATCGACTACCATACCTATGTCATAGCGGGTGACGGCTGCCTCATGGAGGGCCTCAGCCACGAAGCTATTTCGATGGCTGGACACTTGAAGCTTGGAAAGCTGATCGTGTTCTGGGACGACAATTCGATTTCGATTGACGGTGCGACCAGCCTTGCCGTCTCCGATAACCAGTTGAAGCGTTTTGAAGCCTCGGGCTGGAACGCGATGGCCATCGACGGGCACGACCCCGCCGCAATTTCGGCAGCGATCAAGAAAGCCAAAGCCGATCCGTCCAAGCCGTGGCTGATCGCCTGCAAGACGATCATTGGTTATGGCGCCCCAAACAAGCAGGGCAAATCGTCGACGCACGGCGAGCCGCTGGGCGTCGATGAGATCAAAGGCGCGCGCGAAAAGCTCGGGTGGGCCGCGCCTGCGTTTGAAATTCCGCCGGCAATTTTGAACGCCTGGCGGTCTGCGGGCAGCCGCGGGGCCAAAGCCAATGCCGATTGGAAAAAGCAATTTGCAACGGCTGATGCGCCCGTCAAAACGCTGGTATCGGGTCGCGATGTGTCCGCAATCGCCGCGCAGGCCGTGACTGAAGCAAAAGCTGCGTTTGCAGCCGACACGGCTAAGCGCGCGACGCGGGTCTGGTCGCAGCTGACGCTCGAGCGGCTGATCCCGGTTCTTCCTGAGATGCTCGGCGGGTCGGCTGACCTGACGGGCTCAAACCTGACGCGCACCACGCATCATGCCGGCGTGACACCGGACAACTTCACCGGCAATTACATCTATTATGGCGTGCGTGAGCATGGCATGGCAGCTGCGATGAACGGCATTGCGCTGTCGGGCTCGTTCATTCCCTATGGCGGCACGTTCCTGGTTTTCACCGATTACTGCCGCCCGTCGATCCGCTTGTCGGCGCTGATGGGCCAGCGCGTTATTTATGTGATGACGCATGACAGCATCGGGCTTGGCGAAGACGGGCCAACGCATCAGCCGGTCGAGCATTTGGCGAGCCTGCGCGCGATGCCGAACGTCAACGTGTTTCGCCCCGCTGACGGGATCGAGACGGCGGAGTGCTGGGAGCTGGCGCTTGCTGCTACTCAACGCCCGTCGATCCTGGCGTTGTCGCGCCAAGCGGTGCCGAACCTGCGCGACGGCAAGCCGGGCAATCTGTCCGCCAAAGGCGGTTACATGCTGCGCGATGCCGGCGAGAAACGCGACGTCACGCTGATTGCGACCGGCTCTGAAGTTGGCCTTGCGGTCGACGCTGCCGCAGCGCTTGCCAAGGACGGCGTCAAGGCCGCCGTTGTCTCGATGCCGTCGCTTGAACTGTTTGCTGCCCAAGACGAGGGCTATCAAATGGCCGTGCTGGGCGAAGCGCCGCGCGTTGCCGTTGAGGCGGGCGTCAGCCAGTGCTGGCACCAGTGGCTGCGCAAGAAAGATGCTTTTGTCGGCTTGTCGGATTTCGGCGCGTCGGCGCCAGCGCCGAAGCTGTTTGAAAAGTTTGGATTGACGGCGCCGCACGTCGCCGAGGTGGCGCGCCGGGTCATCCAATCGAACCACGCCAGCTAGCGGCCAATGCATGCGCCATCCATTCAGGGCCAACCTCACTTGGGCCAACCCCACCAGGGTCAATGATGAATCTTGATCGATTAAAAACGACGGCTGGCGTGGATGTTGCTGGTAAACGCGTGCTTGTGCGCGCCGATCTGAACGTGCCGCTCAAAGACGGCACGGTGACGGATGCCACGCGGCTCGAACGCATCGTCCCGGGATTGCAAGATCTCGCCGGACGTGGCGCTAAAGTGATCGTGATTTCGCACTTTGGACGGCCAAAGGGCGGGCCCGACGCAGAATTTTCACTGAAGCCGGTCAGTCAGTCGCTCGCCAAACTGCTTGGAACGCCGGTTCTGTTTGTAGCTGATTGCGTTGGCCCAACGGCCGCGGCGGCCGTCGGTACGCTTGAAGACGGCGGTATCGCGGTCCTTGAAAATCTGCGTTTCCACAAGGGCGAGGAAAAAAACGACGCGGCGTTTGCCGGCGAACTCGCCAAACTCGGCGATCTTTTCATCGGCGATGCGTTTTCATGCGCCCACCGCGCACACGCCTCAACCGAGGGCATCACGCATCACCTGCCGTCGTACGCTGGTCCGCTGTTGATGGAAGAAATTCACGCCCTGCGGACGGCGCTTGAAAAGCCCGAGCGGCCGACGGCCGCGGTCGTTGGCGGCGCCAAAGTTTCGACCAAGATCCCCGTCTTGATGAACCTCGTCGCCAAGGTTGATCGCCTGATTATCGGCGGCGGCATGGCCAATACGTTTCTGCAAGCGCTGGGCACCGATGTCGGCAAATCGCTGGCCGAGCCGGAGTTTCATCAGACGGCGCGCGACATCATGGCGGAAGCCAAGGCCAAGGGCTGCGAAATCGTGCTGCCGGGCGATGCCGTTATCGCGCGTGAATTCAAAGCAGGCGCTGCCTGCGAGACCGTCAGCGTTGATCGGGTGCCCGCCGGCGCGATGATCCTCGATGTCGGTCCGCTGAGCGTCGCGCATGTCGCGACTGTGCTGGCGTCGTGCCGCACGTTACTGTGGAATGGCCCGATGGGTGCGTTCGAAATTTCGCCGTTCGGCGCGGGCACATTCGCACTCGCCAAACAGGCGGCACAGATGACGAAAGCTGGAAAACTCATCTCGGTAGCAGGCGGCGGTGATACGGTTGCAGCCCTCAATGCCGCTGGTGTGACCGGTGACTTCACCTATGTATCAACGGCTGGCGGCGCGTTCCTTGAATGGCTCGAAGGGCGCGAGCTGCCGGGTATCGTTGCTTTAACGCGCTAGCCGTTGACGACAACGCTGGCGCGCTGGACCTCAACGAGCCAAGTCAGCAAGCGCCCGGCAGAAAAGAGATTGGCCACATGTTCGCGGATGCTCATATCTATCTCGGCGTGGCGCTTGCGGGTCTCGCAAGCTTCCTTTCGCCGTGCGTGCTGCCGCTCGTGCCGCCGTACTTGGGCTATATCGGCGGCACCACTTTTGAGCAATTGAGCGGCGAGGGCGGCACTGACCGGGCGGTCTGGCGGCGCGTCGTCATTGCTTCGATTTTTTTCGTGCTGGGTTTCACAACTGTTTTTGTCAGCCTCGGCGCGGGTGCGTCCGCACTTGGCCAGTTCATGCAGTCGTATCGTGCGGCGCTGGGAACGACCGCTGGATTGATCATCATTCTGTTCGGGCTGCATTTCTTGGGCGTGCTGCGTATTCCGCTGCTGTATCGCGAAGCCCGGCTCGACGGCAGCGGCGCGGGCGCCAGCCTGGGGGGCGCCTACATCATGGGGCTGGCGTTCGCCTTCGGGTGGACGCCGTGCATCGGGCCGATCTTGGCGACCGTGCTGACGCTTGCTGCCAACGAGCAGAGCTTGAAAGCCGGTGTCGCACTGCTGTTTGTTTATTCGCTCGGTCTTGGCATTCCGTTTGTGTTGGCGGCGGTTGCAATCCGGCCGTTTCTGGCCTTCATGTCACGGTTCAAAAAGCGCTTCGACCTGCTCGAAAAAATCATGGGCCTTCTGCTGGTTGCGACTGGCGTGGTTTTTTTATTGGGCGCGCAAAACTCGCTTGGCCAATGGATGCTTGAGAATTTTCCAGCGCTCGCGCGTATCGAACAATGGGTCACGCCTGATGGCTTGAGCGGTGAAATCCTCAAAAAGGGCGGACCATAGCTGGTTCGCAGGTGTTGGCATGCCGGATTGTGCGCAGAGTTTGTGATGACCAAATCCACGCCACCGATCGCGCTGACGATTGCCGGGTCTGACCCGTCCGGTGGCGCTGGCATACAAGCCGATCTCAAGACGTTCACCGTGCTCGGCGTCTACGGCGCGAGCGTCATCACCGCGCTAACGGCGCAAAACACCCGCGGGGTATCGGGCGTCCACAAGGTCCCGGCAGCCTTCATCGCCGCGCAGTACGATGCGGTGACCAGCGATCTGGCCGTGGGCGCACTCAAGACCGGCATGCTTGGGGATGAAGAGACGGTTCTGGTCGTTGCCGGGCTCTTGTCGCGCACGCGTTTTGGTCCACTCGTCGTCGATCCCGTCATGGTTGCGACCAGCGGCGATATTTTGCTGGCGCCCGGTGCCATCAGCGCCGTTCGGTCTCAACTCATACCGCTGGCAGATCTGATCACGCCGAATGTGCCGGAAGCGGCGGCGCTTTTGGGTGTAACGCCTGCCAGAAACGCTGCAGACATGGCCGAACAGGCCCGCGCTTTGCTCGATTTCGGCTGTCGTGCGGTGCTGCTTAAGGGCGGCCACAGCGACGGCGATGATGCCAGCGACTACCTGATGACGGCAGCAGGTCTGCAGCGGCTCAGCCGTCCGCGCATTGCAACGCGCAACACCCATGGCACCGGCTGCACACTCGCTGCGGCGATCACGGCCGGTTTGGCTGAGGGACAGGCGCTCGATGGGGCCGTTGCGCGCGCCAAAGACTTTGTTTGGCAGGCATTGCGCTCTGGCGCGAACTTCGAAATCGGCGGCGGCAACGGCCCCGTCGATCATCTGTTTGCGCAGCGTGCTGAGCCATCGCCTACACGGTGATCCGGCGCATGAGTTTGCGTTAGTTTGTGTTTTCGCGTTGCCTGGCAAAACTGTTGCGAGGCCGCATCAAAGCACCGCCATCGTCGGAGTGTGTCTGTGGTACGGCTTGCGTTGGATGCGCGGCTTTGGCAACGTCCGCGCCGACAGTAGCCGGTGACGGTTGCGATGGACCTCCGGGGGGAGTGCCAGGCTCGTTTCGAGGGACTTGAAACGGAGCCTGGTAGAAAACCGGTCCGCCTCGGCGGGCCGGTTTTTTTGTGCGCTGCACGGCTCTTCGTCCGTGGCTTAGGGGGCACACAAGCCGGGTTTTTGACAGGTTGGCCCGCGAATCAATCGCGTTGCGGTTGAGTGGCTGTGGCACAGTCCGTAAACAAGATCTTAATCGAAGGACGAGTCGGACGTTTGCGTCCGAAGCTGGGGGAACGATGCGAGCGCTTTCTGCACAGGGCCGGACGGCCACCAGGGTAGCATCCAGTGTCATGGCACTTTGCGTGGCGGGCGGGTCGGCGTTCGCGGGCGGGTTTGCGGTCCGCGAGCAATCGGCATCGCTTCTTGGCTCAGCCTTTGCGGGTGCGGCAGCGGGTGTTGACCTCAGTTCGGCATTCTGGAATCCGGCAGCATTTGGCATCGCCCAAAACGGGCTGACGTCGCAAAGCAGCTACACCGCCATCTTCGCTGATACCGAAATCAGCAACGCCACAACTAATGTTCCCGTGGGCGGCGCAACCTCGACCGACATCGATAAGATCGGCGTGCTGTCGGGCTCCTACGCGGCCTACCGGCTCGACGAAAAAACCGTCCTCGGCGTTTCAATGAACGCGCCCTTCGGGCTCGCGACAGAACCCGACAACCTCAATTATGCTGGACGTTTCCACGGCCGCGCCGCCGAAATGCTGACATTCAACGTCGCGCCGACGCTGGCCTATGAAGTCGCGCCCGGCGTGCACGTGGCAGCCGGTGTTCAGTTGCAGTACATGAAACTGAAGCTGTGGTCGGCGGCCTCGTTCGTCAACCCGGTTCCGAACGCCAAGATCGATACCGATGATACGGTTGGCGTCGGCTTTACGCTCGGCGTCCTGCTGAAGCCATCGGCTGGCACAAGCGTCGGCCTCGGCTTCCGCTCCAAGATCAGCCACGAGCTTGAGGGCAGGTTCACAGCTGGCGCGGCAACCCTGCCGGTCAGCGCCGATCTGGATACGCCTGAAATCGTCACCCTCAGCTTTAGCCAGGCGCTGTCGCCGCAAATGCGCGTGCTTGGCACGGCCGAATGGACCAACTGGAGCCGGGTCGATATCGTCCCGATCGTCGGTCTGACGAACGCCGTCGTCGATGCCCAGTGGGATGACGGCTGGTTTGTTTCCGGCGGTCTCGAATATGATTACTCGGCCCAGATGACGCTGCGCGGCGGCGTCGCTTATGAGAAGTCGCCGATCCAGTCGGCAACGCAGCGGCTGATCACCCTGCCCGATTCCGATCGGATTTGGCTGTCGCTTGGCGCCACGTATCGCTACTCGGAAGCCACGACGTTTGACGTCGGTTATGCCCATATCTTCTTCGACGACTCGCACTTGACGCGGGGCACCTTGACCAACCCAGCCTTCATCATCAATGCCGACGTTGAGAACAGCGCCGACATTATCTCGGTGGGTGTGCGGACGCGCTGGTAAGCGCCGCCGTCGACGGCTTTAATCACCTAATAAAAAGCCAGCTTCGCAGCTGGCTTTTTTGTTGGCAAAATTTGCAGCGAGCGTCATTGCGGCGTCAACTGTGATCAACGCCGGGCGCTGTGATCAACCTCAAG
>JANMOL010000615.1:0-1640 GCA_031369245.1 Hyphomicrobium sp.
GTCACGCCTGTCCTGGCCTCATACCTCCTTGGAAACGCCAAGCAGCTTGACCATCAAGATAGCGGGCTCGTCCGCGTTCTGAAGCAGGGTAATAAGCGGCTGCTGGCTTGGGCGTTCGACCGCACGCACCTGGTCATTGGCACAGCGCTTGCGGCCGTCGTTGTCACCGCATTGGCAGCGTCGGCATTGCCACGCTCGTTCCTGCCCTCGTTCAATGAAGGAACGCTGACCATCAGTTTGACTTTCAATCCCGGCATTTCACTTTCCGAAAGTCATCGCATCGGCTTGATCGCTGAGAAGCTATTGCTGGAAGTGCCGGACGTCAAAACGGTCGGCCGGCGGACAGGACGTGCCGAGCTTGATGAGCATGCGGAGGGTGTGCATTCGAGCGAAATCGATGTCGATCTCAAAAAAGCCAAGCGCTCGCGTGAAGCCATCCTGACCGACGTGCGCGGCAAGCTCGCCGTACTTCCCGCGACGATCAACGCCGGGCAGCCGATTTCGCACCGTCTCGATCACCTGCTCTCGGGCGTGCGCGCCGAAATTGCCCTGAAAATTTACGGCGACGATCTGGATTCTCTTCGCAGTCTTGCCGAAACACTCAGAGGTAAACTCAGCAAGGTGGCGGGGCTCGTCGATCTGCAGCTCGAAAAACAGGTTCTCATCCCGCAACTCGAAATCCAAGTCGATCCGGACCGTGCCGCACTGTTTGGCGTCACATCCGCCGCGGTCACAGAAGCGCTCGACAGCTTGTCCAACGGCCGGACGGTCTCGACCATCATCGATGGCGCGCGCCGGTTCGACGTTGTGCTGCGGCTTTCAGAGAGCGATCGCACGACATCGGGCTTAAGTGAACTCCTGATCGAAACGCCGAAGGGCCGCGTTCCCTTAAGTCGCATTGCGAAAGTCGAGGAGACCGAAGGCCCCAACCAAATTCTCAGAGAAAACGGCCGGCGCAGGATCGTCGTTCTCGCTAATACCGATGGCTCCGACATGTCCGCCATCATCGAGCGCATCAGATCCGTAATTGCCGAAACGGCATTACCGGCTGGCTATTCGACAAGTCTCGAAGGAACATTCCTCGCGCAAGAGGAAGCATCCAAGCTGATCTTGGGTCTTTCGCTGATCTCGCTCGCCTCGATTTTTGCTGTGCTCTACAGCCGCTATCGCTCTGGCGTGCTGGCGCTGATCATCATGGGCAACGTGCCGCTGGCTTTCATCGGCAGCGTGACAGCGCTCTGGCTGTCCGGACAGCCGTTGTCTGTCGCCTCGATGATTGGCTTCATCACCCTGACCGGGATCACAGCACGCAACGGCATCCTGAAAATCAGCCACTACATCAATCTGGCACTTTATGAAGGGGAGGTGTTCGGGAGACCTATGATCATGCGCGGTAGCCTCGAACGCCTGACGCCGGTTCTCATGACTGCGCTGTCGGCTGGCTTGGCGCTGATCCCGCTGCTTTACGGGGCGGATGCGCCCGGCAAAGAAATCCTGCACCCGGTAGCGGTCACTATTTTTGGCGGGCTGATCAGTGCAACCCTGCTCGATGCCATCCTGACACCGGTTCTTTTTTTGATACTTGGCGAGCGTCCGCTTCAGCGCCTTGTCGAGAGCCGAACGCCGGTCGCGGACACGCG
>JANMOL010000630.1:0-6263 GCA_031369245.1 Hyphomicrobium sp.
GACCGATGCCAGTCGCGGTCGCGACGGATTGCAAAAGCGGGCGGCCGTGCAGCGTCAGCAGCGGCACTGTGAACGTCGCGCCGCCGATGCCCATCAAGGTTGATATAATCCCGATGACGAACGCGCACGCCTCTAGCCAAGGCGGCTTTGGCAAGTCGTTCGCAATCCGCCAGTCATCGCGTCCGATGGCCATTTTGAGTGCCAGGGCCGACCCAAACACCACCCAAACCCATCTGAGCGATTCACTGCTGGCGCCGTTAGCGACGGTGATCCCGAGAACAACGCCCGCAACGATCCACGGGGCCATGCGCCGGACAACCGCCATATCGACACTGCCGCGCGCATGGTGCGCGGCCAATGACCGGAGCACTGTTGGCGCGATCACGGCCAGGGTCGTGCCAAGCGTCATGTGCATGCGGATTTCTTCGGGCACACCGGCCAATCCGAAGGTCTCGTACAGCACCGGCACCAGGATGCCGCCACCGCCGATACCGAGCAGCCCAGAAAGGAACCCTGCAACAAGGCTCGCCGCGGCCAGCAGGACCAAGAGCAGGATCAGGCCGTCGCCCGATAGGGCCAGATGCATGAGCGTCCCTTACGTGGGCGACAGCGCGGATTCGCGCGGTTGAGCGTATTCCGCCAACTGCATGGCGTCCAACACGATGCGCGCATCGGCGCCAGCCCGCGCCGCGCTTTCGCTCAACAAACGGCGATAGGCGCGGCCGCGCGGCTGGCCGTGATAGAGCCCAAGAATATGCCGTGTCACGTTCGACAACCGCCCGCCTGCCGCGATGTGGCGTGCGATATAGGGTTCCAGCGCTGACAACACCGTCGCTCGATCGATCACGGCGGCCCCGGGATCAAAGAAGCGCTGGTCAACCTCGGCCAGGATCGCTGGGTTCTGATATGCTGCCCGTCCGAGCATCACGCCATCGACGTGCTTGAGGTGCGCGTCGCACGCGTCCAATGTCTCGATCCCGCCATTGACGATGACCTCGAGATCGGGACGCATCGCTTTTAACCGGTAGACACGAGCGTAATTGAGCGGCGGCACTTCGCGGTTCTCTTTGGGAGACAAGCCTTTGAGCCAGGCTTTTCGCGCGTGAATAATAAACGTCTTGCTGCCCGCGCTAGCGACCGTATCGATGAAGTTTTGTAAATCCTCTTCGTCGTCCTGATCATCGATGCCGATGCGGCATTTGACCGTGACGGGAATACCGACGGCCGCGCGCAACGCCGCCACACACCAGGCGGCCAGTTGCGGCTCCGCCCGTATGCACGCGCCAAAGCGGCCGTCCTGCACGCGGTCCGACGGGCACCCGACATTGAGATTGATTTCATCATAGCCATAGCCCTCGCCGATGCGCGCGGCCTCAGCCAGCTTGACCACGTCCGATCCGCCGAGCTGAAGCGCAATCGGGTGCTCGGCATTTGAAAACCCGAGCAGCTGGTCGCGCTTGCCGCGGATCACAGCGTCCGCCGTCACCATCTCCGTATAAAGCAGCGCGTGCCGCGTCAGCTGACGATGGAAAAACCGGCAGTGCCGGTCCGTCCAATCCATCATCGGAGCGACACAGAATTTGCGACTTAAGCCATTCATATCATTATATTTTTTTGCATACATATAGCACTGCAGGATTGGATAGACCGAAAGAAACAAGCGGACACGGTCTGTTAGCGCATCCCATGAGCACTCAGCAATAAGCACATCCACGCAGGTGTCGAGGGACGCGGCTCCGTCTGCCGGCGGCTCGCGCGGTCACGCCTGTTGGCAGCGGTTGCATCTTGCCGTAAGCAAAGGCGTGCATCATCTGAGGACACGATGGCGAGCCGGACCTATGGTATTGCCCTGGTTACCATGTCGGCCATTCTGTGGAGCACGGCGGGGCCGTTTGTCAGGATGGCCAATCTTGACTCCTGGACGCTGATCGGCTGGCGTTCGCTGTTCGCATTCGTCACGCTGCTAGCGGCCGCCGCTTACGAACACCGCAAAAATTTGGCAAAAGCTGTGACGGGAATGGGGCCACCTGGCACCGTGTCGGTCGCCATATCAACAGTGTCGTCGATCGCTTATGTCTTCGCGCTGAACCTGACAACAGTTGCCAATGTTATGATCGTGTATGCCGTGTTGCCGTTCATAGCCGCCCTCATCAGCTATTTCTGGATTGGCGAGCGGGTAACGCTGCGCTTGCTCGGCGCGGGGTTCGTTGCTTTTGCCGGCATCGCGATCATGGCTGGTGCTGCGGCATCACCAAAAGATATATTGGGCATCATCGCCGCCTTCATCATGACGGCAACATTTGCCTCGCAGATCGTTCATGCCAAAGTTCATCCCAATCTTGATATGAACGTGGCTATGGCGCTTGCGGCGGGCACGTGCGGCCTGATTGCGTTGCCATTCATGGCTCCCGGCGTTCCGGCCCCAACCGCATTGTTGGCCTGCGCGCTTTACGGTGGATTGACGTCGGGTATCGGCTATGTCCTAGCGCTCGTTGGCGGACGCTATATCACGGCGGGCGAATCTGGATTTATCCAAATGCTGGATGTCGTCCTAGGCCCGCTTTTGGTCTGGTACTTCTTCACCGAACAGCCAAGCTCAACCGTGCTGATTGGCGGCGCGATCGTGTTCACGGCGGTTGTGACATATCTTTGGTTCGAGCAACGTCAGCTGCGCACGGTCTCGTAGTCATGCCTTCAAGCTCATCGCATCGTCGGTTCACATTTCGAAGGGCTGCGACAGCCCAGTGTCGAATGCCTGAGGCGGGGATAAGCGACCTCCATCCGCTGCCACGCATCGAGGCCTTCAATCTTTGGGCCGGCCGCGAGCTTGGCGGTCTGCTGAGGGCCGGAGCGCACAACCCCTGCCGGCCGTCGCAACCTTTGAGACCGTTTGCGACGGGATTTAATAGCGGCCTTGACGGTTTTCATCAGTGGTCACTGAGCCCGATTTTAGGGGTCAGGTAATCAATTGAGATCGTGCAAAAGGCAGACTAAAGATCGCAAAGCCTTGGCTCAACCGCGTTCGGCTAAAGCCACAAATGATGAATTGGGTTGGCGCTTGTGGGACTACAATTCTGAGATGGCAGGGATTTCCAAGTGGCAACACCTTTAAATCAATCATCGGAACCAACACGAACAGCGTCCTACCCTGCCCCTTCAGCCGTTTTAGAGTTGCTGAAACCCATCACATGGTTTCCTCCGATGTGGGCGTTCGCCTGCGGCGTCGTCTCCTCCGGCGCGCCAATACTGGAGAATTGGTACACAGCACTCCTGGGTGTGATCCTGGCAGGCCCGCTGGTGTGCGCCATGAGCCAAGCGATCAACGATTGGTACGACCGCGACGTCGACGCGATCAACGAACCGCAGCGCCCCATTCCCTCAGGACGCGTTCCTGGCTTGTGGGGTTTGTACATTGCCGGCATTTGGTCGGTGCTGTCTCTGCTGGTTGCCGGAACGCTTGGGACTTGGGTTTTGGTTTCGACCGTTGTTGGGCTCGTTCTCGCTTGGGCCTACAGCGCACCGCCTTTCCGGTTGAAACAGAATGGCTGGTGGGGCAACGCAGCCTGTGGGTTTTCGTACGAAGGGCTGGCATGGGTTACCGGTGCAGCCGCCATGCTGGGGGGCGCGCTGCCGCCGTTGCAGGTGCTTTTACTCGCCGGGCTCTACAGTATCGGCGCGCACGGCATCATGACGTTGAACGATTTCAAGGCCATCAAGGGCGACCGCGAAATGGGCATCAATTCGCTGCCCGTGTTGCTAGGGCCGGAGCGCGCGGCGCACGTTGCCTGCGTCTTCATGGCCGCACCTCAGGTGGTTGTCATCGCGCTCCTGATGTCGTGGGGGCAGCTCATCCATGCCGGAATTGTCGCGTTGCTGCTCATTGGCCAGCTGCTCATGATGCGGCGCTTCATGCGCGCACCGATTGCCAACGCGATCTGGTACAGCGGCTTTGGCGTACCGCTGTTCGTTCTCGGCATGATGGCGAGTGCCTTCGCCGTGCGCATCTTCGCGGGGATTTAATTCAAGCGATCTGGTTGTTAACATGATGATGGGTTTGCCGGCGTTTTGGCCGCGCGTTATGGCGGCGCTCGCGGGCCTGCTGTTGTGCCTTGCCGGGATCTGGCATCTTGAGCGCGAGCGCCAGGGTCTGACGATTTCGCCGCTGTTGGTGGGGACTACGCCGGCAACCGTCTATCAGCGCATCGGCGCGGGCAAGGCTCCGGCCGTCATCATCGCGCACGGCTTTGCCGGCTCCCGGCAACTGATGGAAGCTTATGCCCTGACCCTCGCACAGGCTGGCTATGTGGCAATATCTTTCGATTTCGAAGGCCATGGCCGTAACCCCACACCGATGTCAGGCGATGTCACGCGCACCGATGGGACGACCCAACTGCTCATGCGTGAAATCAGCCGTGTGACGGATGCCGCACTGGCGCTACCGGGTGTCGATGGCCGTGTCGCGCTGCTTGGTCATTCGATGGCCTCCGATATCATCGTCCGCCGGGCGATCGCCGATCCGCGGATCGCGGCGACAATCGCCATCTCGATGTTTTCCCAGGCCGTCACGATGGCAGAACCGCGAAATCTTTTGATGATTACGGGAGCGTGGGAGCCGTACCTGCGAAAAGATGCGCTGCGCAATGCGCGGCTTGCAGAGCCATTGGCCGTGGAAGGCGAGACCATCGGCGACCCAGCTAAGAATACCGGCCGGCGTGCGATCGTAGCGCCAAGCGTCGAGCATGTTGGCGTGCTCTATTCGGCCACGGCGTTGACGGAAGCGCGGGCTTGGCTCGACGCTGTGTTCGGGCGCACAAGCAGCGGTCCCGTTGCAGCTCCCGTTGCGGCAACAGGTGGATGGATCGTGCTGCTGCTGTCTGGCATCGTGCTTATGGCTTGGCCGCTATCGTGCCTGCTCCCTTTGAGCGAGACTGCGGCATCGACGCTGTCGCTTCGCACCTTCCTGGTAGCCGTTCTAGTGCCTGCAGCGTTGACTCCGGTCCTTCTCACTGCTGTCGATACGCACTTCTTACCGGTTTTGGTGGCCGACTACCTCGCCGTCCATCTGCTGGTCTATGGCATTGCCTCCATTGGCCTACTGCGCTGGTCTGGCGTAAGGATCGAACGCATGGCATGGCTGTCGGGGTTCGCCCTTGCGGCCTATGGCATCTTGATTTTTGGCGGTGCGCTCGACCGCTACGTTGCGTCGTTCATGCCGAATGCTGCCAGGCTGCCAATCATTATTGCCATCGCCATTGGCGCGGTGCCGTACATGCTGGCCGACAGCCTTGTCAGTGAGGGCGGCCGAGCGGCCCTGTGGCGGGTTCTATTCGCGCGCGGCGCTTTTCTCGCCTCCCTCGGCGCGGCCGTCGCCCTCGATGTGCACCGGCTCTTCTTCTTGCTGATCATCATCCCGGTCATCGTCTTATTTTTTATCGTCTTCGGGCTCATGGGCGGTTTTGTGGGTCGCAGAACTGGCTCACCGGTTGCTGCGGGGATTGGCCTGGGACTCATTCTCGCGTGGGCGCTTGGCGTCAGCTTTCCGATGTTTGCGCCATCATAGAGTATCGCGAGGCGGCTTTAAGCATTCGCCAATCACCGGCTTCGTGCAAGCCGGTGATTGCTCCTCAACAGAGCTGGAGTTCGTCACTCCCCTTGGCGCCGAATGCTTGAAATCCACATCACCTAAGCCCCATCGCTTTTTGCCAAGCCTTCTGCCACATGCGCGTGACTTTCGGACTATGGACTTTGGGCAAAGTAAGCTTGGTCATAATCTCGGGCGTTGGATAGAGATTTGGATCGCTTGTAATTTCCGGTGGCACCAGCTTCTTGGCCTCGGCGTTGGCCGTCGCGAAGCCTGTTTCGGTCGCCCCTGATGCCGCGATTTCCGGCCGCATCAAAACATTGATGAAATCGTTGGCTCGCGCGGGGTTGGGGGCGTCCTTTGGCACGGCGAGCACGTCGACGTAAAACAGCGCGCCCTGCTCGGGAATGCGGTACTGGATGTCGAAATTTTTCTTAGCCTCCTTTGATCTCAGTGTCGCAACCCGCGCGTCACCCGAGAAGCCGAGAGCGAGGCAGTAATCGCCATTGGCAAGGCCGTCCAAGTATTCAGAACTGTGGAACTTACTCACAAAGGGCCGGATCTTGGTAATGACGTCAACGGCGGCCGCGAGATCGGCTTCGTTGTCAGTATCTGCCGGTTTGCCCATCGAGATCAGTACGCTTCCCAGCACCTGCTCGGCATCATCGAGCATCACCACGCC
>JANMOL010000638.1:0-1834 GCA_031369245.1 Hyphomicrobium sp.
GACCGCGATTTTGATTTTGCCGCTCTTGACCATGGCGAACAGGTCTGCGGCGTTGGCGGCAAGGTCTTCAGATTTCGCCGTATAGGCGAAAAGCGACGGTCGCGTGGCAAACAGCGAGCCTTTGAGGTGTGACAGATCCAACGGCGGCACGGGACCCGAGGCGTTGCCAAACGACACCCACAGACCCTTGGGCTTTAGGCATTCGAGCGAACCGGGGAAGGTATCCTTGCCAATCGAGTCGTAGACCACATCGCAGCCGCGCCCGCCGGTAATGGCTTTGACGCGCGCCACAAAATCTTCGGTCTTGGAGTTGATGACGTGCGTGCAGCCATGCTCGCGGGCGATCTTGGCCTTCTCGCTGGAACTGACTGTGCCGATGATCGTTGCGCCGAGCGCGCGTGCCCATTGGCAGGCGATCAGGCCGACACCGCCCGCTGCCGCATGAAACAGCATCACCGTTTGCGCTGTGACGGGATAGGTTTCGCCCAGCAGATAGCGCACGGTCATGCCCTGCAGCATCATGGCTGCGGCGGTTTCAAACGTGATGCCATCGGGCAATTTGACCAGCCGGTCGGCAGGCGCGATACGCATTTGGGCATAGGCCTCGGCACAACCGGCATAGGCCACGCGATCGCCCGGTTTCAGCGCGCTGACGCCGGGCCCCGTTTCGACAACGATCCCTGCCCCCTCAAGGCCAAGGACCGCTGGCAAGGCTGGCAGCGTGTAGAGGCCGGTGCGCTGATAGATGTCGATGAAGTTGACGCCAATGGCCTTTTGGCTGAGCCGGACTTCGCCGGGACCAGGCGCGGCCACGTCAACTGTTTCATAGAGCAGGACCTCGGGACCGCCGTACTTGTGAATGCGAACGGCCTGAACATGGCTGGAATTCCTTGCAAGATGTGGCCGCGAGCGGCCGGCAATAGGCACCAAAACAGCCGCAAAAAACGCGGCCCGGTCACACCAACATGGGTCGATAACCCGAATCAATCTAGACCGGTGCGGGATTTGGTCCACATGCCGGCCGTGGTGCTGCCACGCGGCCGCCATCGTCGGCATCTAGGGGCTGTAACAAATGCACTCATGCGGCGGGGTTAAAGTGCCAACGGTCAGAAACGGCGCACAGCGAACATCGGCGAGCTGGGTACCAAGGTCGCGTCGTGGTGTGATGCTTCGCGCATCCGCCTGCTTGCTGATGGCTGTGTCATTGCCGGGTTGCACCGGCAGCGAGCCGCAGGTCTCATCCCCCGCGCTCGGATTGCGCTGTGTTGATGACAGCAACCACTGCATCAGCCAGCGCGAAAAAGTGTTTGATTCCTACATGGCTGATAAGTCCCGCTCCTGGCTCAAACAACCAGTGGCGCCTGAGGCTTATGCGTCGGGCGTGCGGCTGTTCGCGTTGAGCCGTCAGCGCAAGAATTTGTCCTGTGACGAACTCAGTCATGGCAAGCGTGAAGCCGACGGCGCGCCGGTCGCACTGCGCGGTCCGGGTGGTGCCAGCTTGACACCGGCGCAGGTCTCGCGCGGCGTGATGCTGGCAGCCGACGTCGGGCGCGAACTCAGCCGGGAGATGGACAAACGCTGCAAGCGAACGTGACGGCTGATGGAGCGCATTGTCTTGCCTGGAAATCAGATGCCGGGCTGGCGGGCTTGATCTGACACTAGCCCTTCCCTATTTGCTGCGCTGAAGGCACGATCCAAATCGCTGCAGCCGCCGCATTTGGCCTATTCCCGCCACGCTCCCCATCGGCCTCAACGAAAGATTCTCCATGGCTATGCAAGACTTCGTCGAGGTGATCGTGACCTTCGTGCGCGATCATGAAAGCTGGGCCGCTCC
>JANMOL010000026.1:0-5080 GCA_031369245.1 Hyphomicrobium sp.
CAAGGGCCTGGCGATCAACGAAGTCTCGCTCTTTCGCGAACGCTATCAGGCTGCCAAATTGCAGATCGCCATCGATGGAAAAATCCGCATGGAGGAGCTGATTTGCGACGGCGTGCTGGTTGCGACACCGGCCGGCTCGACCGCCTACAATCTGTCAGCCCATGGCCCGATCGTGCCGATCAAAGCGCCGCTGCTGGCCGTCACGCCGATCAGCCCGTTCCGGCCGAGGCGCTGGCGCGGCGCGTTACTGCCGAACAAGGCGCGCATCGTGATCACCGTGCTGGAATCCGAAAAGCGGCCCGTCAGCGCGGTCGCCGACCATTTCGAGACCCGCCATGTCGTCAAGGTCGAGATCGAAATGGCCCGGGCAATTGAGTTGTTTATGCTGTTTGACCGCGATCACAGCCTCGATGAACGCGTCATCGCCGAGCAGTTCCGCTATTAGCCAGCGCAATCTTTCAAACGTCTGGATTTGGTGTGAGACAGGCGGCGCGACCGACTGAAGCGACCGGCTGGCGCGTATCACTGGCGCGACCGACTGGCCCTCTCAGCCGGCGGACGCCGGCGAGAAGGCCATGATGTGGTCGCGGATCTCGCTGGCGGACGCTGATGGCCGCCAAAACCCGCACACTTTGTCCAGAATACAGCCAAACACCTTAACGCCGCGTAAACCGGCTTTCCGTTGGCGGATGAACGCTCACCCCGGCCAGCGTGTGACCAGGTTGGCCAGCACGGGGCGCTCGCGCTCGTCAGGCTTCTCAACGGTCTGGCCCATGTAGATAAAGCCGGCGATACGCTCGCTGTCGCTGAGGCCGAGGGCTGCCCGCACAGCCGGACTATAGGCAATCCACTCCGTGATCCACGAGGTGCCAAAGCCCAGCGCGTTGGCGGCAAGGCAGGTGTTGAAACACACCGCGCCCGCCGACAGCACTTGCTCCCATTCCGGCGCACCTGGACGCGGCTTGATCGTCGAAATCACAGCGACCACCAGCGGCGATCGCAGGAAACGGCCGCGCTCGAGTTCAAGCCGCACGGGTGACGGGGGGTCTTTTTCTTCCCGCTGACAGGCATCGGCGAACACCTCGCCCATGCGGGCGCGGGCGTCACCTTCGAAAATGACGAACCGCCACGGCGCCAGTTTCTTGTGATCGGGCACGCGCATGCCGGCCGTCAAAATTTGGCTCAGCTGGTCAGCCGTCGGCCCGGGTGCTGCCAATTTGTCGGGCTTGACAGACCGGCGCGCGGCCAAAAATGCGAGGACGTTCAAATCCATGATTTTTCTCATACAACGAAGGCTCTGAGGCCTCGCTATCGCATCTTGGCTTCTGATACAATCAAGCGTCGCAGCCATTGCCGCCCGCTTTGCCGATCCAGGAGCCCGATGTTGAAACGGCCTCTGCCTTTCGCACTTGCCCTGATGGCCCTGATGGCCCTGTTCGCTGCGGCAGCACTGCCAGCGCGCGCCGAAGACGTGCCGTCCACGGTGCTGCTGATTGACGGCTCGGGCTCGATGTGGGGACGCTTTGAGGCCGACAAGCGCGCCAAAATCGATGTCGTCCGCGAACTGCTGAAAGCCAAAATCGCCGCCGCCGGTAAAATCAACATCGGGCTTGCTTCGTTCGGTCACCGCCGCAAAGGCGACTGCAGCGATGTCGAGGTCATCGCCGATCCCGGCGCACCGCGAGAGACGGTTTTGCTGCCGCTTGAAAAACTCAATCCGCGCGGCAAGGGGCCGCTGGTCAGTGCTTTGCGCGAATCCGTCGCAGCGCTTGGCCAAAGCCGGCCCGCGAGCGTCCTCGTCATCAACGATGGCATTGATAACTGCCAACAGGATGCCTGCGCGGCTGCCGAAGAGATTGCCAAAACGGCGCCGGGCGTTGCCATCCACATGATCAGTATCGGCATCGATCCAGCCGAGATCCCGCGCGTAGCCTGCGTTGCAAAATCGACCGGCGGGATGTTTTTTGATGTCAAGGATGCAGCCGGTCTGGCAACCGCCATCGACCAGGCCGCCCGGCTCGCCATGCAAACTCCGGGTGATGCTGCACCGTCCTCGGCGTCGGCCGCCGCCGCGCGCACGCCGGCCGTGCCAGCTGGCGCGAGCCTGAGCGCCTCAGCCGCCCTCGCCGAGGGCGGGGCTGCGGTGACACAGTCGTTGTCTTGGCGCATCTTCAAATCCGGCAGCACAGAAGCGCTGGCTGAAGCTGAGGGGCCCGACTTTGCTGCCCGGCTCGATCCAGGAGCCTATGACATCGACGTCGACAATGGCCGGGTGCGCGCCCGCCAGACCGTCGAACTCGCACCGGGGCGAACGCTGGGCGTTGTGGTGCCGCTTAACGCCGCTCGCCTCAGAGTGCGCGGAAAAACCGGCAAGGACTCTGGTCTCTCGGACTTGGCCGTCGTCAGTATTGAACCCAATCCAGCGCAGGCCGATGCCCGCGCCACGTGGATCGGGCGCGCCAGCGCCGCCGACGTGGTGCTGCCAGCTGGCACCTACGCCGTGTCGCTCAGCGATGGCCTGGTGCGCCAATCGATGGCGGTGACGCTGAAGGCTGGTGGCGACATCACCCTCGATCTGCTGCTCGACAGCGGGCGGCTCGACGTCTCGGCCGCCGCCCGTGAGGATGGCGGCGCGCTCGATGACGTGACCTACGTCGTGAGTACCGATGACCCCGATAGTGCCGACGGACGGCGCGAAGTGGCGCGCTCACACGCCGCGACCGCGAGTTTCAATTTGCCGGCCGGCACGTACTATGTGACCGCACGATCGGGCAGCGCCGAGACCCGGCAGCGGATCGCAGTCAGTGCCGGTGAAACCGTCAAGCGCGTATTGGTCTTGCCGCTGGCGCGCGTCAAAATTTCCACCCTCATCGGCGGCCAGCCAGCAGGCGCCGCCCACGGCATCGTCTATCGCGTGAGCGCGCTCGACGGCGATAAACGCGACGTGCTCAATTCCGTCCAGCCGCAGCTCGATATCCTGCTGGCACCGGGCCGCTACAAGGTTGCAGCCCGGCTTGACGCCCATCACATCGCAACGTCCCAGGACATCACCGTTGAAGCTGGCAAACCGGCCGACGTGGTGCTCAAGATCGAGGCCGCGGAAATCAGTCTCGTGGCACCAGCGGGTGCATCGACCGCCACAGGCGAGACCTTCTGGGAGATTTTCGACGGCACTGGAAAACCGATCTGGCGGTCCACCGCTGCTGAGCCGAAGGCCTGGCTCGCGCCGGGCCGCTATGCGCTGCGTTTTGAAGCGCGCGACAAACGGACCGAGGCGGCGTTCGAGGTCCGTGCTGGCGAACGCCGGGTCATTCAGATGGGCGGGCCACTGGGCGCGCCAGTAATTGCGCCCCTGGGCGCACAACCGGGCGTACAACCGGGTGCGCCGGGCGCCCATTGACGCCGCATTCCGCCGCTAACCCGCCATTCAAGCCGATGTTTCCTGGCTGACACGCCGCTTGCTCGGGCCACCCCGGAGCAGATAGACTCAACGCTGGATATATCGCCATGATGACTGACCCAACCACCTGCCGCTTGCCAGACCGCGCGCGTCGTGCAGCGGCGATGTTCGCGTATCTCGCATTGCTGCTCGCCCTTGCCTCCGGGTTCGCCGCCCCGTCCGCTCGCGCACAAGAGCCAGGCGCGCAAGAGCAAAGCGCACAAGAGCCAGGCACACAAGAGCCAAGCACTCCGGCAACAGGCTGGAACAGCGATATCGAAGTCAAAAAATCAGCGCCTGCCGCCGCCCCCGCCGCCGCACCGGGCAAGCCCAATATGACGGTCATCGAGCGCAGCGGCAGCGACGCAAAAGCCGACAGCGCGGCAGCGGGCGCGCCGCAACTGAAACTTGTGGCCCTGCTGACCGCCGATGGCCAGCAGATCGACCGCGGGCTGGTCTGGCGGGTTTTCCAATCCGCACCCGATGCGGCTGGCAAATCCAAGATGATCACTGAAAACCGCGATGCCAGTCCGTCGCTCAAACTGCAGCCAGGCGAGTACACCATCAACGCGTCGTTCGGCCGGGCCAACCTGACGCGCAAGGTATCGGTCAAACCCAACACACCGGGAACAGAAAAATTCGTTCTCAACGCGGGCGGGTTGCGGCTGAATGCCAACGTGGCTGGTAAGCCCGCGGCGCCTGGCATGGTCTCCTACGCTATTTTTTCAGACGACCGCGACCAGTTCGCCAATCGTACCGCTGTCATGACGGGCGCCAAGCCCAGTCTGATCATCCGGCTCAACGCTGGCATCTATCGCATTGTCTCAACGTATGGCGATGCCAACGCGCGGGTTGAAACCGACGTCACGGTTGAGGCCGGCAAACTCACCGAAGCCGCCGTCGCGCACGCAGCTGGCAAGGCCAATTTCAAACTCGTCAACCGCACGGGCGGGGAAGCGCTGCCCGACACGCATTGGACCATTCTTTCGGCCGAAGGCGAGACCGTCAAGGAGAGCGTCGGTGCGCTGCCAACCCACGCGCTGTCGCCGGGCACCTATTCGGTTGCGGCCAAGTCTGGCGGGCGGATGTTCAAGCGGGCGTTCGTCGTCAAGGACGGTCAAACGACGGATGTAGAGGTGATGTCTGATCAGCCGGTCACCAGTCCGACCGACGCTGCGAATGCGCCCGGCGCCCAAAGCACCGAGCCCGAGGCGATCGCGCCCTCGCTCGAATTCAAAAGTCCGTAAGCACCCAGTCGGTCGGGCAGCCGTGATCGCGCATGCGCTTTTCGATTTTGGCGTGGGCGTCTTTTTGTCCGTCATCATGAAACGCGCCGCGGGCCAATTGCCAGTGCTCACACGCACTCGTCAGGTCGCCCGCGAGATAGGCTGCTTCGGCCAGATGCACGCGGGCCTCGGCATGGGCTGACCGGGGCCCGTGCTGGGCGGCAAGCCCGGCGGCGGCGCGCAGTGCTGACAGTTGACCTTCGGTATTGCCGCGAAGCTGGTGGGCGCTCGCGAGTTGCAGGTAAAGCGGTGCAAGGGTGTTTTTTTGGCCCAGCACCGCGAGGCTGGCAATCTGCTGCGCGAGATGGTCGATCGCTGTTTCGTCATCCATCACAACGGGCAGCACAACGGGCAG
>JANMOL010000461.1:0-7469 GCA_031369245.1 Hyphomicrobium sp.
ATCACAACAACAGGTTCAAAGCGGGCAATCGCCTGAGCAATGAGAACAATCTTGCCGCGGACGGCCTCGAGCGCAGGCTTGCTGCCATAGAGGCTGGCGAGTGCAGGCCACTGCATGAACGTTCGCTCGTGGAGAGCACTCTCGAGCGGCATGCGGAAGCCTGCCGCTCGTGCCGATGTTCGCTCGGCGGCTTTCACGGAGCCGCTGACGCCCGAGAGCGCGCCAACGCCGGCAGCAAGTCCTGAACCGATCATGCCGCGACGCGTCATCACTTGTGCGCTCCATTCCGAAGGCTCAATCCCGCTGCTGCGGCACGCGGCTGCTCTTGCGTGATGCAGTGGATGGCGCCGCCACCCGGCGCGATGGCGGTCACGTCGATCTGAACGACCTTGCGATCGGGAAAGACGCTCTCAATCGTCGCCCGTGCGCGCGCATCGCCCGGCGTGCCGTAGGCCGGTACGATGACGCCGCCGTTGGGAAGATAGAAGTTGATGTAGGACCGGCAGAATATGTCGCTTGTGACCTTAGCGTCGATGGCTTCCTCAAGAGGAATGATCTCGAATGAGCGTCCCCTCGCGTCAGTTTCACTGCGAAGGACTGCCAGATTTTCGGCGAGGATGCGCGAATGCGGGTCACGCGGGTCGGGATTGGATTCAAACAGCACAACGCCGGGCCTGACGTAGCTGCACATTCCGTCAATGTGGCCGTCGGTTTCGAGATCGAGCGGATCACCCGGCAGCCAGATCACCTTCTCGACCCCAAGCATGGCTTTGAGTTCCGCCGTGGCAAACGCCTTGCTGATGCCAGGATTGCGGTTGGGGTGGAGAATGCTTGTCTCGGTGACGATGAGCGTGCCGTCACCATCGCAAGCGAGCGAGCCGCCTTCGCAGGTCAACCAGGATTGGTTGATATCCAAGCCTTCCAATGCCAGCAGCCGGCTGGCCAGGGCATCGTCATCACCCCACGGCGAATGCTTGCCGCCCCAGGCATTAAAACGCCACGACACGCCCGCGACCCGGCCAGCGCCATCCGTCACAAATGTGGGACCCGAATCTCTGATCCAGCAATCGTCGATTGGAACCTCAATGACCGGCACCGCATTGCCGAGAAGGGTCCTTGCTGAGGCGGCATGGTCGGGATGCGCCACCATCGTCACGGGCTCGAATTCCGAAATTTCACGTGCGATTTCGGCATAGGCCGCCTGCACGCGGAGAAGCCGCTCGCCGTAGAGGTCTTGCCGGTGCGGCCATGCCATCCAGGTTCGCGCATGCGGCTCAAATTCAGCAGGCCGGCGGACCTCCCCAGATGATGGAACATCATTCACTTGGCTGTCATGTCCGGCAGGAGCAAATTTTTGGGCTAGCATTGTCAATTGTCCAGATATAATGCCTTCTGAGGCATAACTTCTGCCGATCACGGCACTCGGTCAAACAAGAACGATTCCGCCTATTCATGAATGGAATTCATATGAGGCGCTATCGCAACGTACCCCCTTTGCAGTTCCTGCACGGTTTCGAAGCCGCCGCCCGGCTCGGCAGTTTCAGTATGGCCGCGGCAGAGCTGGGCCTGAGCCAGTCGGCGGTCAGTCACCAAATCCGCTTGCTGGAAGACCGGATTGGCCAGCCGCTATTCCTGCGTGTTGGACGAACGGTGCTGCTGACGGATGCAGGGCGCGACTATCAGCGCAGCGTGCGGCGCTCGCTGGATCTGCTTGAGGATGGGTACAAGCGGCTGGCTCCGTTTCGCAAGCCGGGCAGTGTCGTGATTTATGCGCCGCGTGACTTCGCAAACCGCTGGCTGCTGCCTAAGCTCGGTGATCTGCGGACATCCTGCCCCGGCTGCGATCCGTGGATCGACACATCGGGCACGCCTGTCGATTTCGGTGAGGTGGAAGTGAGCCTGGCCGTGGTCTATGCGCCCGCGCCACCCGAAGGCCTCCACAGCATCCGCCTGCTGCAGGACATGCGCGTGCCGGTTGCCTCACCAGATCTGATTGGCCGCCGAAAACTAAAGCCAAACGATCTTTTGGCCATCGGACTCCTGCACGACGAGCGGGCGGTAGGCTGGAACGACTGGTTTCAATTGGCGGACGGCACAGTTGGCGACGTCACGGCAGGGATCGATTTCAGCGACAGCGATCTTGCCCTTGGTGCCGCGGAAGCGGGCCTGGGTGTTGCGCTTGCAAGCCTGCCGCTGGCAGCACCATCCATTGCGTCAGGCAAACTGGTGGTGCTGGTCGATGCGCCGCTTGATCCTGTAAGCGCCTGGTATGCTGTCACCACCGGCCAAGAGCTGAGCGACCCATCCACGGGCCGCGTGTGGACTTGGTTTGAAGGCCAAGCCGCACGCAACGCGTGATGCTGCGTCATCGTCTACGATTGCGGGCGCGGCGGCCGTTGCAACAAAAAACGTGACGCTGGCTGCTGCCACATCGGGTGATAGCGCCACTCTTGATACTCACGCCAACGCGGCCAGCACGTTGTGAAACGCACCCGCAAGCAGGTCGGCGTGTTCGCGCCCAAAACACAATGGCGGTCTGATTTTCAGGATGTTGCCATGCTTGCCCGCCGTTCCAATCAAGACGTTGCGTTCGCGCATCGCGTTGACGGCGCGCGTTGCAGCGGGTTGATCAGGCTCGCGGCTCGCCGCATCACGCACAAATTCGATCCCAATATACAAGCCGGTGCCGCGCACATCGCCGACCCGGGCGTGACCGGCGGATAGCGCTTGCAGCCGGCTCAAGAGATACGCTCCGGTCTGGCGTGCGTTGTGCTGCAAGTTGTCTTCGGCAAGCACATCCAGCACCGCCAGCCCCGCGGCACACGCCACCGGATTACCGCCAAACGTGTTGAAGTAGCCTGACGCCGAGCCGAACGCTTCGAGCACCTCAGGCTTGGCCGCCACGCCGCCGATTGGAAAGCCATTGCCCATCGGCTTGCCCATGATCACGATGTCTGGAACAATGCCGTGACGCTGGAACCCCCACATCGTCCCGCCCGTCCGGCCGAACCCTGGCTGCACCTCGTCGGCAATGTAAACGCCGCCTGCGGCGCGAACACTCGCGACGGCTTCTGACAAAAGGCCTGGCTCTCCAGGATAGACGCCATCGCTCGAGAAAATGCTGTCGGCCATCATGCCCGCCAGCCGAATGCCCTTGCCACGCATCGCGCCAATGGCGTCGTCAACGCCGGCCGCAAAGCGCTGGCCCAGGCCCACCATCCCGGTCCGGTAGCTGTCGGGCGCGGGCACGATAAAAATGTTGGGGCTGCGGGCTTCGCCACTGGCCGACGATGGCGAGATCTCGGTCACGGCCGTGGTGTTGCCGTGGTAGGCGTTTTCGGTCACGATAAAGCCGGTTCCGCCAGTCGCAGCCCGCGCCACGCGCATGGCAAGATCCGCACTTTCGCTGCCCGTGCAGGTAAAGACAATATTTGAAACCTCCGGCGGCATCGTCGCCAGCAATCGCTCGGCGTAGGTATAAACGTTGTCGTACAGATAACGGGTGTGGGTATTCAGTGTCGCCATCTGGCGCGCCACCGCTTCGACCACGCGCGCGTTGCAGTGCCCGACTGACGGCACATTGTTGTAGGCGTCGAGGTAGCGGGTGCCGTCAGCGGCAATCAGCCATACGCCTTCGGCACGGACGACATTAAGCGGCTTGCTGTAGAACAGCATCGAGGTCGGGCCGAACACGCGCTGGCGGCGCGCAACCAACTGGGCGGTCGCTGGATCGAGCCCAGATGTTTCGCGCATATCGAATGCGTTCAGTTCGAGAATTTTTTTCGTCCCGGTCATGGGAACTCCGCGCTGGAGAGCGTCATCTGCTGCAACTTTAAGCACAAGCGGTGTCCGTGCAAGGGACCTGTTTGCACGCGCACCGTGTGCCGCGCCCGCGACGACTGCCGCCTGGCGCTGCTCAAGAGATGGCTTGCGAGTGGCACTACGACGCTTATGCTATCGCAACAACACGGCGAACGGTTCACGCTGTTAATTACGCTTCGACCCGCCGCACTGGATGCACGGCACGTCAACAAGGCCCGCTATGGCAGATCAGCCCGTAACTCGCCCACCAGCAACCCGTCCGCCCACCGCAATTGCCAATCGCTGGAAGCGCTTTACCGATTGGGACGAGCGGCCGCTGCGGCTCGATAAGTTTGCGGCCGAGGATGCTGAACACGGCTTCGCGGCCTTCAGCAGTCCGCACGACCCCAAGCCGTCGCTCAGCCTCAACGGCGGGACTGTCGCGGCGCTCGACGGCCGGCCGGCTGCCGATTTCGACATGATCGACACGTTTATCGCGCGCTATCACATCGACCCTGACATCGCGCCCGAAGCCATGGCCATGCCGTCGATCGAGCTGGCGCGCATGCTGGTCGATATGTCCGTGCCAAGAACTGAGCTTGTCCGGCTGGCGCGTGGATTGACGCCAGCCAAACTGGCTGAAACCGTCGGACATCTGTCGTCGATCGAAATCGCCTTCGCCTACAGCAAAATGCGGGCTCGCAAGACGCCCGGCAATCAAGCGCACGTCACCAATGCCAAGGACGATCCCTTGCAAATGGCGGCCGATGCCGCAACCGCCGTGGCCTTCGGCTTCGACGAAATCGAAACGACAATGCGGGTTGCGCGCAATGCCTGGTCGAATGCGGTTGCCTGCGCCGTCGGGGCTTCAGTTGGACGCTGGGGCGCGCTGTTTCAATGTTCGAGCGAGGAAGCCGAAGAACTGCGCATCGGCATGGCCGGCTTTACGTCGTACGCGGAAACGGTCTCGGTCTACGGCACCGAAAAAAGCTTCATCGACGGCGATGACACCCCTTGGTCCAAAGGCTTTCTCGCCGCCGCCTATGCCTCACGCGGCATCAAAATGCGTTGCACGTCGGGTGCCGGGTCCGAGTTACTGATGGGATTTCATGAGCGCAATTCGCTGCTCTATCTCGAGGCCCGCTGCCTGTGTCTGCAACGCGCCATGGGCGTTCAAGGCACACAAAATGGCGGCATCGACGGCGCTCCCGTGACCTGCACGGTTCCAGGCGGCATGCGCGAACTGATGGCTGAAAACCTGATCGCGGTCTGGCTCGATCTGGAATGCGCGTCCGGCAACGACGCGCGGCCAACCGAATCCGAAATCCGGGTCGGCGCAAAAATCCTGCCGTTTTTGATCGCGGGCTCAGATCTGATCTGCTCGGGCTTTGGCTCGATCCTGAAGTATGACAATTCGTTCAATGCCTCGCTGCTCAATGGCGAAGAACTCGAAGACTATCTCGTGTTACAGCGCGACTTTGAGGCCGACGGTGGCCTGACACCGATCTCGGAAACCCGCATTATCGAACTGAGAGCACGCGCGGTCGACGCGTTGTCCGCCGTTCTCGAGGAGTTGGACCTGGGCTCGCCGACCGCCGCCATGAAGGCCAGCGTTGTCGCGGCATCGGGCTCGGACGAAACCGAAAGCTTCACGCCGCGCGACGCGGGCCGTATCAGTGAAGCCATCCAAGCACGCGGCATCACGGTCATCGACGTTATTAAAGCGCTCGCAAAACGCGGTTTCACTGAAGAAGCTCAAAACCTGCTCAATCTGGTGCGCTTGCGCATTTCCGGCGACTACCTGCAAACGTCCGCTTTGATCCGCAACGGCCGCGTGATGAGCGCCATCAACGATCCAAACGACTACCAGGGACCCGGCAGCGGCTATCGCATCAGCGCGGCACGGCGCGATGAGATCGTCGCCATCCGCGATGTGCTGACACGCGACGAAGTTTTGCGCGCCGAGAGCATGCACCGGGCCGCAGAAGTGCGCCGCATAAGCTATCGCGACGCCGGGCCCGCGATCATAGGCGGCAACGCGGCTGACATCGTCATCGGTATCAGTCCGGCCTTCGGCGTTAAACTGTTCCAGACGGTCGCAGGCCATCCGCTTTCAACGGTTCTGCGCGAACTGCTTGCAGGCATCAGCGGCGGTGGCGGCACAGCCCGCATCGTGCGCATGCGCCACACGGCCGATACCTCCTTTCTCGGTCTCAGCGCCGCCCGCCTGGCGGGCTCGGGCATCGGCATCGGTATTCAAGCCAAAGGCACCGCCGTTATTCACCAGCGCGACCGCCTGCCTCACAACAATCTCGAACTTTTTTCCAATTCACCGATCACAAGCCTCGCCCACTATCGCCGCATGGGCGCCAATGCCGCCGCCTACGCCCACGGCGCGCTGCCGGAACCGGTGGTTGTGCCGACACGCGGCGAAGCCTTGGGCGCGCGCCATCACGCCCGCGTCTCGCTGATTTACGCCATTGAAACCGAAATGACCCAAGAGGGTGCGGCCCCTGAACAGATCGAGATCGCATTCCTGGGGGCATCGCTGTGACCAGCCGCAAGCTCACCACTGCCGACTATCCGTTGGCCGAGAACCGGCCGGAACTCGTCAAAGGCCAGCGCGGCAAGGCCCTCGACGAGATCACGCTTGATGCCGTGCTCGATGGCCACGTGACCCTCGACGATCTCAAAATCACCCCCGGTGCGCTCCGCCAGCAGGCCGACATCGCGCGCGACGCCGGGCGCGCGACCTTGGCTGAAAATTTTGAACGCGCCAGCGAATTGGTGGACGTGCCCGGCGACGAGATCATGCGGATCTATGAATTGCTGCGCCCCGGCCGTGCCCAATCGAAGGACGAGCTGCTGCAGGCCGCGCGGCAGCTGGCAGAAACCTATGGCGCTTATAAAATGGCGCGCTACATCGAGGAAGCAGCCGTCGTCTACGATCGCCGCGGGCTGTTTAACCGGCGTTATTGACCGGAGCGAACATCAACCAGTGACGGGAGCCGCGCGCGCATGACTTGGAAGACCGCATATCGATCGATCTACTACGATGGCGCACCTGAGCCGACCCCGCCCGATTTGACCTGGGCCACCACCGCACTACTCGTCATCGACGTTCAAAACACCTATCTCGAACGGCCCGACCGGGCGGCGCTACCGGCCGACGAGCAGCGCCGCTTCGATGCCTGGACACCGTTCCACGAGCGCATGCACGGCATGGTTATTCCGCGCACTGAGGCGCTCCTGACCGCGTTTCGGCGCAACGGCATCGAATGCCTGTTTGCGCGCATCGCCTGCCACACAAAAGATGGCCGTGACCGGTCGCTGTCGCAAAAGATGCCGGGCTGGAACAACCTGCTGCTGCCGAAAGCCGGTCTCGCTTCGCAGATCATTCCGAAACTCGCGCCTCGTGACGATGAGATCGAAATTACCAAAACGACCGATAGTGCGCTGACCGGCACCAACCTGCGGCTGATTTTGACCAACCTCGGCATCAAAACGGTTGTGTGCGCCGGGATCTTCACCGACCAGTGCGTGTCCTCGACGGTGCGCAGCCTGGCGGACGAAAGTTTCAGCGTGCTCGTCGTTGAGGATTGCTGCGCTGCGGGATCTGATGCGCTGCATCATAAGGAGCTTGAGATCATCAACATGATCTATTGCCA
>JANMOL010000053.1:0-3195 GCA_031369245.1 Hyphomicrobium sp.
CACCGCCGCCGTTCTGCAGCCGTGACCAGTTGACGGTGGTCCGCGGCGTCATATGGGCTAACCAGAAATCGCCGCGCAGACGTTCGCCAGCTTGGAACTCTTGCGCCGATATCATCGGCCGCCCGTCCTTATCTTTGCGCCGCGCCAACCACGCCAACGGGCTCTCGTCGAGGTTCTGGCCGGGGCGTGCCTCTGCCTCGGGCTCCGTTGTGCACGCCTCATCTCGCGCCTGCCGCTGTGGCGGCGCACTCGCTTTGTCGGTCATGTTGGGATCTTTCCAGCCTTGGGTTGGCCCGCTCAGTATTGGCCCGCTGAATGCTTGCCCGCTTAATGCTTGCCCGCTTAGTGCTTCGGAGTGTGCGCGCCCGGCCGCAGCACCATCACCGGCACCGCCCAGGTCAGCAGATCGAGCGCGCGATCGAACACCCGGTTGTCGCGCCGGTCCTCGATCAAGGCGCAGGCATGCGCAACCGTGGTGCGGTCGCGCGCAAACCAGCGCCCGACGTCGGTCAGCGACAACCCGCACGCGACGTGGGCCAGATACATCGAGATCTGGCGCGCCCGCGAAATCCGCGCCCGGCCGCGGCGGGTTTTCTTGAGCGCCGCATAGTCGCCGCCAAAGACCTGCGTCACCGCCCGCTCGATTGCGCGCCGGGCCTGCAGCCGCGCCAGCGGGTCAGCGGCGTTGAGCAGAATTTCGAAATAATTCTGCGACCGCCTGGAGACGGCGCGGCGCACGGCGTTCGGCATCTGACAATCCATCACGCAACTCCAGCTGGTTCAGCACACTTCGCGCGGCCCGTTCGATAAGAGTAACCCAAACAAACGGTTCGCTGCTCAAATCCTACGGTGACCGTAAAGGGCGGGGATAAGTTTATTTTTCACGGCCGTCGCGAGGCCAAAAAACACGCGAAACGCTGACTTATCCCCGGGGTCTGGGGCTGGCGCAGACTGCCGCCCATGACACAAAACCATGCCCCAGAAAACCATGCCCCAGACGATCGCCCCGCCCGGCTCGAAGAGTTAACCCGGCTGCTGCCGCTGTGGCCGCACGAACTGGCTGATACCTCGCTCACAGGCCGCCAACGCCTTGTGATGGTGCTCGAGCGGGCGCTGAGAGCCGAGCGGCGGCGCGGGCAGGACGGCCATTGGGCCTATGATCTGGCCCGCCATGCCAGCCTGTGCCGCATCTGGAAATGCGAACGCGCGGCGCTCGCACGTCATCCTCGTCCAGCCCGCGCCCGCTCAACCGGCGCTGCAAACACAAACGGCCCGCCACAGGGCGAGCCGTCGTAATGCCATCAGCAGGCGCTGCCCGTTACTTTTCGCGGCGCGTTCCAAGACCCATTTTCTTTGCCAGATTCGATCGCGCCTGGGCGTAGTTCGGCGCCACCATCGGATAGTCATGCGGCAGGCCCCACTTCTCGCGGTAGTCTTCCGGCGACAAGTTGTAGTGGGTGCGCAGGTGGCGCTTGAGCGATTTGAATTTCTTGCCGTCTTCAAGGCAGATGATGAAATCCGGCATGACCGACTTTTTGACCGCGACCTTCGGTTTGCTTTCTTCGCGTTCCGCTGGCAGGCCGGCGCGGCCGGCGGCTCGGCTCAAAGCCGCATGTGTGTCGGCGATCAGCCCTGGCAGATCGGTCGATGCGATCGAATTGTTGCTGACAAACGCTGCAACAATGGTCGCGGTGATGTTGACCAGTTCTGGTGGCGCCGGCCCGTCCATGGTGCTGTCCTTTTTCATCGTCCGACCGGTGTTGACCCGCGCCTGGCGGCCGCATGGGACCGGCAGCCTCACAGCATAGTCTATCGCATCGCTGATCTCCCAGCCGCCAAGCTTAACACTGTTCGTTATTGGCGGATTACAATATCGTTCTAGATTATTTTTGGACAACATTTGATTTCGATTGTCAACGCTCAGCGGCAGGCCATTGCCTGCGTGACTAATGCTTGCGCAGACTTGGCGGCCCTCAGCACCCGGCTTGTATAGACGAAAGTACATCGCGCCAGGGGTTCAGCGCCGGTGGCTGATCCGCTGGCTGCGCCCTTGGCGGCCCAGGCGGCCGAACCTGGCTGACCCCGGCCCACCGCCAGTTGACGATCCGGCCTGCTGCGCCGATGTAGTCCGCAACCGTCGCGCGCCGTACTTAATAGCCTCTGCCGCCGTTCAAAGGATGCTCATGTCAAAGTCACTTGCTGATGCCGCACTCCGCCCGCCGGTCGCGCGCCGCACGGCCGTGACCGCCACCCATCACGGCATTACGCTGAGCGACGACTATGCCTGGCTGCGGGCTGCCAACTGGCAGGACGTGATGCGCCAGCCCGATCTGCTCGAGCCTGAAATACGCAGCTATCTCGACGCCGAAAATGCCTACATGTCGGCGCAGCTGAGCGGCACCGCGAGCCTGCAGGACACGCTGTTTAAAGAAATGAAGGGGCGCTTGAAGGAAGACGACCGGCAGGTGCCGCAGCCGCACGGACCGTTTGAATATTTCCCGCGCTTCGTGAAGGGCGGACAATACGCCCAGCTGTGCCGGATGCCGCTCGGCGGCTCGCCCGACGACGCCCAGGTTCTGCTTGATGGCAACGCCGAAGCGGCCGGCAAAAAATACTGGGACCTCGGCGATACCGCGCACTCGGGCGATCACAAGCTGCTGGCCTACGCCACCGACGACAAGGGCTCGGAACTCTACACCATTCGGATTCGCGATCTGGCAACCGGCGCAACGCTGGCCGACGAGATTGCCGACACCCGCGGCGGCATTGTGTGGGCGCGCGATCACAAGACGCTGTTTTACGTCAAGGTCGATGCCAACCAGCGGCCGCGCGATGTCTATCGCCACACCGTTGGCACGCCTGCAGCCAGCGATGTGCTGGTGTACTGTGAACCAGACGCTGGATTTTTCGTCGGCGTCTCTCACACGCAGTCGCAAAGGTTTCTGTTGATCGACATCCACGATCACGAGACCAGCGAAGTCTATCTGATCGATGGCGATGCGCCAGCCAGCGCGCCTCTGCTCGTTGCGCCACGCCGCAAGGGCCACCAATACGGCGTCGAGCACCACGGCGAGCTGCTGATCATCACCACCAACTCGAATGATGCCGCCGATTTCCGCGTTGTCGAAGCCCCCGTCGCCAACCCGGGCGAAGACCAGTGGCGCGAAATCTTAGCGCACAAGCCGGGCCGCCTGA
>JANMOL010000067.1:0-10681 GCA_031369245.1 Hyphomicrobium sp.
CGAACAACGCCAACGGCTTCTTCCCCTATACCCCGGCAACGGGCCTGCTCTACGGCCTCGCCGAGGCGATCGACATGATCAACGAGGAAGGCCTGGAGAACGTTTTTGTCCGTCACGAGCGTTTAGCCGAAGCAACGCGGCGTGCTGTACGGGCCTGGGGGCTCGACATCCAATGCCGCGATCCCAAGTATTATTCGCCAGCGGTCACGACGGTCATCATGCCGGACGGCCATAACGCCGACACCTATCGCAAGATCGTGCTCGACAATTTCAACATGTCGCTCGGCACCGGCCTCAACAAGATCGCCGGCAAGGTGTTCCGCATCGGCCATTTGGGCGACACCAACGAGCTGACCATCATGGGCGCGCTGGCCGGCGTTGAAATGGGCTTCGACCTCGCAGGCGTGCCGCACAAAAAGGGCGGCGTGGCAGCGGCGATGAGCTATTTCGCTGAAACGGCCCAGCCCGCCAAGGCTGCTGCGGCCTAACCAAAGTGGCGGGGGTTCGCTCAGATGAACGCCCCGCCAAAAATTTTCGTGTTCGACGCCTATGGCACGCTGTTCGACGTGCATTCCTGCGCGCGCATCCATGCCGCTGCACTGGGTCCAGCGTGGGATCGCGTCTCCAGCGTGTGGCGCGCCAAGCAGCTGGAATACACCTGGATGCACGCCGGTATGGGCACTTGGCGTCCGTTCCGCGACGTGACCCGCCAAAGCCTGCACTACGCGCTGGCCGAATGCGGCATCGACGCCGGGTTAGCGCCCCTGCTGCTGGAAACCTATCAACGGCTCGAACCATTTCCAGAAGTGCCCGATGCACTGCGGCGGCTCAAATCCGCCGGTGCCACGCTGGCCATTCTTTCCAACAGCGATCCCGATATGCTCGATGATCTCGTTGCGAGCGCAGCCCTCGCGGGCGTCTTCGATCACGTGATGTCAGCGCGCGCTGCAGCAACGTTCAAGCCCGCGCCGCAGGTCTATGCGCTCGCAAGTAAAGCCTTCGGCGTCGCGCCGGATGCCATCGGCTTTGTCTCATCGAACCGTTGGGACGCAGCGGGCGCAAAGGCATTTGGTTTCAGAACCGTGTGGCTCAACCGCCGGGCCTTGCCGGACGAGTACCCGGATTTTCCAGCCGATGAGACGATCGCCGATCTTTCAGAATTGGCGGAATTGCCGGCGTGAGAGCGATGTTGCTTCTAACGCGCTAGCGCTTGAGCCCAGCCAGCGCCAGTTGCACCTGGCAACTGCGGCCAAGCTGCATGAACTTTGCCGAGACGCAGCTTTTGACTTTATCGACCGTTGGGTTGGACCCGATGCATAAGCGCCGCACGTCGGTCTCACAGGCCGCCTTGATTTGCGGCGTCACTTCCGGCGGCAGTTGATAGTCGCCGGCCTGAGCGGTTGGCGCGATCGCCAGCGTGGCCCACACGAACGCAACCATGACCGAATTTACACGTTTCATCACCACCCTCGCTGCAACGCCCCAGAGCACGCCGCTATGCAACACGGCGCGTTCGCTGAATTGCGGCAACACTAGCCCCTCGCGACAGAAAACCACGGGAAAACGGACGTTTTGGCTAACGGCCAGGCCGGGCAGGCTGCGGTCGTTTCGTTAACGCGGTTTCTTGCAGTCGAGCTGGCTTTGGCGTGACCAGCGTTAGCTCACGCGCTTCGCCAGCCGTTTCATCGCCCCGATCGCGCGTGCGCTCGAAGACAGCCGCATTGCGGCGACCCGTGCGATGCGCGATGGCCTTCGATTTCGGGATATTCTAGCGCGACGACGTGTCGTTCCCGCCATAGGGTTTGTGCCGGTCGTTCACGAGAGACAGACGCTTTTTCTCAGGCGGGCTTTTTGTGGCGCGCGTTACTAGGATGCGCCCCCGCCGGCCGCTGATTTGAACACCCGCTGAAGCGTTTCGGTCAGGCGCACACTATCCACATCGTCCTTGTGAATGACCTCAGTTGCGCCAGCCGACATCAGCGCGGTCTTGCGATTGCGCGTGACTTGCCCGCTGATCACCACGATCGGACCCGCATAGCCAGTACGGCGCAGAAACGGGATCGTTTGCGTCGCATCATCGCTCGGCTTCAGGATATCATCGAGAAAAATGATGTCGGGATGGCGCGCGATCACCAGGTCGATGGCTTGAGCAATCGTTGCTGCGGGCCGCACGCTCACGTCATAACCAAACATCACGCGCAATGTCGCAAGCATACGATCGCTGTCGATCGCTTCGTCATCGACGACAACGACATCCTTAAGCGCAGGTATCGTCTGGCGGGCGCGCGTCAGACCGCTTTTTTTGGCGAGGAAATCGCCGCCCGAACCTGCAGGTGACCGTGCCATAGAGCTTTCTTTTTTGTGAGCGCCAGAATAAATGGGCTGGATACCCGGATATGCGCGCACCCTAGTCGGGAATTGGCGTGACTGTCACGGCAATTCCCGGACGCCGCATCATACCGGCGGACTGTCAAATATCTAAATATTTTGGCCAAGTAACGGTAAACGCCGTACCCCGCGCAGACGGCGGGCATGAAGCAAGAACAATCGATCCGCCGGCGCTTTCTACCGCCTTCTTCACCATCGCTAATCCCATGCCGGTTGAATGACTGACGCCGCCAGACTGCACCGTTCTAAACGGCAGAAAAATCGCGGCATGATGTTGAACGTCGATGCCCGGGCCATCGTCGGATACGGTAAACGTCAGCGCGTGCAGACTGTCATTGCAGATGACGCGGATCTGGCCGGACGCGCGATCGTGATGCTGCAAGGCGTTGCCGATAAGATTGCGCAGGACCAGGTCGAGCGGCGCGCGCAGTGTCGTGACCGATGGCCAGTCGCCCTCGATTGCAATATCCATCCCGCCGTGCGGCAGTGACGTTTTGATGGACTGGATCAGTGCGCCGGTATCGACGCTTTCCAGCGCCTCATACTTCCGGCCAAGCGTTGAATAGTCGAGAAGAGCAGACAGCATTTGGGACATGCGCTGGGCATGGACCTGAATTTCATCGAGCGTTGTCCTGTGAGATGCATCGCCGCGCGAGCCCGCATCGCTGGCGGCTCTTTGCGCCATGGCCTGCATGTGGCGCAGCGGAGCCTTGAGGTCGTGGGACACGATCGCTGCAAACGATTCAAGATCGCTGTTGGCGCGTGCCAGCTCCTTCGATTTCGCCGTGACCTCAGCCTCCGCCATCAAGCGCGCACGGATCTGTTTGCTGAGTTCGAATTCCAATTCGGTTTGTGACGAACTGCGATACGCCAGGGCCATCGGACAGCATTTGTCCGGGTTCCAGAAGAACGTGAAGTTCAGCCGCTTGGGATGGCCAAGCGGATCGGCCACCGCAACCGCTGGCAACTCGATCATGCGGTCAGGATGCTCGGCCAGCGCTGTGATTTCGCTTTCAAGGCCGATGATCGCCATCACACTGTCGGTCACCGGCTGGCCGCACGTTACGAAGTCGACGAGCTGGCCATAGGTGTGCACGACGTTGAGTTTGCGATCGAGCCAGATGACGCCAAAAATTCCAAAACGCGCGATGATGGCGCCCGCGTCATAGACGCTGCGCTCGTTGAGTGACCAGGTCTCAGAGGCTGCGGCGTCGGATGGCATCGGCGGTCTCATTGAAGGCTTGAGCGACATGGCTGCCCGTCTTAGCACTGGTTCGCACGAGCAGCGTCCCCGGCCGGGTGAGAAATGACGGCAGGACGACGGCATCAGCTTCCGGCACGAGATCGGTTTTGTTGACGACGAAAGCCGCCGGACGGCCTGGAAACTGATCGCCGAAACCTTGTCCGAGCTTGACCATCGTGTCGAGCGTTGGAGCACGGCTGAGATCGCCGATGATCAGCGCCGCCGCTGCTTCCTTCATGTAGATGTGTTTGAAAATGGAGTCACCGAAGTTGCCGTCGGTATCCCAGACGATGAGCGACATGCGCTCCTGGCCCGGACTGTCGGGCACCTCGTAGCGGTAGACATCGACGCCGATCGTTGGCTTATAGCTCATCTCGAACTTGTCAAACACCAGGCGGCGCGCAAGCGACGATTTCCCGACGCCGATCTCGCCCAGCAGCATCACTTTGCGCGCAATCATGGAGCCGCTTCGCCGTCGAATCCTATCTCGAATTCGACCCGCCGGTTCGGGCTGAGCGCCCCCTGTACAGGGCTGACATCGAGCAGGTCGGCCCGGCCAACGGCCGCCAGCAGGTTGGGTGGCGCCCCGACCGCAAGGAGATCCTGGCGCACCCGTTCGGCGCGCTCCTGTGCAAGCGGTCCGTTGCGCGCCTGTCCGCCGGCAAAGTCGGTGTAGCCGACGATCCGCACCAGAAGCCCCGATGCTTTCACAAGGCTGGTCAGTTCCTCAATCAACCGCGCCGCCGTAGCAGGATCACGGTATTCACTGCCGTTTCCAAAGAAGATCGCCTTGCTGTGCGTCCAGGCTTCAAGCCGTTCGCGTGCCGTCGGCTCGGGCGCAGGTAACGGGGCCGGTGGCGGCGGCGCGGGGGCCGCAATAACGACCGGCGGCGGCGGTTTGATCGCCGATGTCAGCGACACCGCCGACGACAGCGCAGCGATCCGCTCGGCTTCAGCAGCAAACCGCTCAGCGATTTGGTCGAGTTTGGAACCGGCTCCGGCGGCCGGATCTGGTTTGGCTGGTGCACTCGCAATGGCAGCGCCGGTCGACCGGACGATTTGATCGCCGTGCGCGGCCAGATCGGCGGTCAGTTGCGCCAGAGTGGCCGCGGTTTGTTCAGCCGGCAAAGCCAAATCCGCCGTACCCAAGCTCGACCGCAAAGACCTCAATTTGGCCAGCGCCACGTCGAGTGTAACGGCTGATTTTTGAAGCTCATCGCCTTGCTGGCGGTCTACCGCAAAACCTGACGCACGGCTGAGATCGACTGAGGCTTGGCTGATCCGCCGTTCGGCCCGCTCGATGTCGCGCGTGATCCGCGAGCGCGTCAGCTGTTCGGCGAGTTCAGCGTTCAGCGTTGCCACATCGCGGCGGATTTTCGCAAACTCCGGCATCAGATCCGGGATCTCGATATCGCTGCCGGGCACCACCGTCAGGCGATCGCGAACAGTAGCATTTGGCAGGTCTTTGGCGAGCCGGGCTAAAAGCTGCGATTTGGCATCCTGCGACGGCGCAAGGCCGGAGATCGTCAGTGCCCTGCCGCGCTTTGAAACGTCGATTTGTGCCGGATAGCCTTGCATAACGCTTGTGGCGGTGACGGTTTTTTCGGCAGCGGCCCGCACACGGCTTTCTTCAAAGTCGGTATACCACGTCCAACCCCACCAGCCAGCCAGCGGAAGAAGGATGGTCGCGGCCAGCGTCTTGAGTGCGCCCGCACCAGCAGGCCGCTGCAGTTGAGCCTTCTGATCAGCGATCTGAGCCTGCAGGTTCGCGCCGACACTTGCCAGCGCGGCCGCAGCATCATGGCCGTGCGCATCCAGGTGATCGGCGCCGCTGGTAATATCCTGCTGCTGTTCGATAGCTGCCAAAAAAGCATCGTCGAGCGTTTGCTCGATACTCTGCGCTGCCGTACCCGAACAACGCGCCGCCAGCAAGTATAGCGGCGAACCGCGCAGATACACTTGCTCGTCGCCAAGATCGATTTGCCTGAGACTGGATTGATCGGCTGCAAAGGCATCATTGGCAAATTCGTTGACCGCGGCCAGCACGCCGCTCATCACATGCTCACGGCCGTTGATGGCAGAATCCGGCCAATGTGCCAGCAGTTCGCCCGACCCGCGGCGAATGAGATAAAGTTCCTTGAGCTCGAAGTCCTGGGTGCCTGCGAGTGCAAGCTCGCTCATCGAGCGGCCGGTTGTCAGGCTCTGCACGCGCAGCATCACCGGGTTCTGTTCGAGCCGGCGATTGATTTGATCAGACAGGTCTTTGATCGCGCTGGCGACGTAGGCTTTCACCAAACGGCCCATGATCGGGTAGAGCGCCTCAACCATTTCATCCTGGCTGTTGCGCAGTTCTGACCTGACCGTTGCCACGACGGCTGGTGCGATGCTTTTCGAAAGTTCGGAGTGCTTGTTGATTTCGGCCCGCCGCAAAGCCTCATCCAGAATATCGGCGACGCTGGCGGTCAGGCGCTCAGTCGATCCAGCGCGCTCAAAAACGTCTTGCAGGACTTGCCGCAGCTCTTCGCGCCCGCGCTGATCGACGTCCGCGAGCGCGTCGATCCGGCGTGACAGGTCTTCGAGGGCTTGCGCCTCGTTCTCGAAGAGCAACTCTTTTAAACGCGCAACGTTTTGCGACATCACTCCCCGAGCGCTCTCGCGTTGTTAGGCACCTTCGTCAAACGTCAGCCGCGAGAAATGCGGCGGATCTGGTCGCCGAGTTCCGCCACGGAATGCGCAAGTGCTTCGAATGTCGCCCGCCGGTCACCCTCGGACGCGCCCGCCAAGGCTTCGATCCGCGCTTCCAGTGCGTCGAGCTGCCGGCCAACGCCTAACTCAACGTCGTTGAGGCGGCCCTCAAGGAACACCAGCCGCGCCTCAATCCGCCGAACGGCGTCTCCGACCAGCAGTTCGCGAACCTGATCCATTTTTTCATCCGTCAGCTCGCGGCTAGCGGCGCTTCGGATCTCGGACAATGACGGCGCATTCATGGCGCAAAACTCTCGGCATTATTGTTATTCCAGAGGAGATTAGGCGATTACCCAGCAAAGCGAAAGACAATCCTGCCTTCCAAGCGGTTATGCCAGCGAGATAAGCTGTTCCCGGAGCTCTTTCGGCTTGATCTCGAAACAGCACTTGAAGAGCCAAAGCGACGCAAGGAGCGGCGGTCGCTCGCTGGTGGCTTTTTGGTTTACAGCGGGGTGATAGCGCTTGATGTCGCCGGCGACGTTGACGCTTATGGCCAGTCTCCTGGGGTGCCGGGCGCAAATCGATGTCGTAGATGACGACGTCGCGCGTGCTGCAGACGTTTGCGCCGTGACGCGCGACAGGGCCCCAACACTGCAACGCGGCCGCCGAAGGTCCAACCCGAGCGCACGCGAGCTTAGCCGGCACCTCCGTAAAATCGGCACGCGCTCAAGCGAGAGTGATTGTCTCCGGAGACCAACTAAACGGCGTTAAATAACAGCTCGCCGCCAATGGCGGTTTTGGCGCGCACGTAACTCTGGTTGATGCGCGCTGATAGCCGGTCGCGCGCGGCAATATCGGCCACGATGGCTTCGGCGACGCGGTCTGAGACGCCCGCAATATCCCGCGGCAACGCGTAAAACTGCACAGCTTTGACCGCGCCCAAAGCCTGGCACAGGATTGCGGTGTTGGCGCTGGCCTCGGCCACAGAGCGGCGCGCATCGGCGGCGGCCATCGCCGTCAAAACAGCTTGCAGGCCCGCGCCGAACCGCTCCCAAACGCGCTGGCTGACGGTCACCGTCAAACTACTGCCGCTTCGGTTCAACCCCGTCGCCGTGCAGTATTTCACCTGCTCGGCGAGGCCAGCAGCCAAACAGTGCGCGGCATTGCCCCATTCGCCCGCGCGAACGTCGCCTCGGGCCAGAGCCAGCGCGAGGGCGTTCGGCAAGTTGTCAAAAGGCACGCGAGCTGGCAGTCCGCCGAGGCTTTTGACGACCTCATCCGCAAGCCCGCCGGACTGGATCGTTTGTCCGGTAAAATCGTTGATCGAGGTCAGCGGCTGTGCGGACCACAGCCCGAGGCTAGGGCCGGTATGACCCGCCAGCAGCATCTTCACACCCAGCGTTGCCGACATTTCATCCCACAGTGTGCCGCCACCGCCCGCGATCAGCCAGCGCTCGAGAGCGTCGAATGGCAAGCCCATGCCGCCAGGCAGGCCTGCAAAAAAGCCGAAGGCGGGATGCAGCGCGACGTACTCATGAGCGAGACTAAAGTGCAATATCGCTTGATCGTTGGCGATCGCGTCATGCAAACCGCCGGTGTGCGTTTGCATGTGAACTTTCAAGCGCCCGTCCGCCGCCCGCTCCAACCGCTGACCGAAACCAAAAACCTGATCGGCGTATCCGCCGCTGTGATCTGGCCACGGGCTCGATAGAACGACGTCTTGAACGGACTTCGAAAGGGACGGCGCGCCGATGCCCTCGGCGGCCCTGGCCGCGCCGATGCCCTCAGCGGCCCTGGCCGCAGCGGTGCCCTCAGCGGCCCTGGCCGCGGCGGTACCAGGGACGATCGCCGCTGCGATGCCCGCTGATGACTTCAGAAAATTGCGACGATCCATGCGCACTCTGCTCCCAAGGCTGACGCCCAGACCAGCGCCCAGCCCAGCGTCCAGCCGCGCGCCGACGCTAGTGTCAGAGCCGCGCGCGCACCGGTCAAGGGTGTCGCGACAAACCAGAGAAGATTGACCGCCGTGTGGGCGTTCAGCGCATCACGGCGCCGTCGAGAGCAGGTAATTGATCGAGTGGAAGAACGTCTCAGGCCCAACGTAGCCGGGGATGCGGCCGATTTCCTTGTTGTCCTTGAGGATCACGAAGGTCGGCACGATGTCGACCGGCGCTTCGAGGTCCATCGTGGTCGAAGAGACGTCGTTGACGTCGAGGAAGCGGATCGGCACGTCCTTCGCCCGCTCGGACGCCTCATAGGCTGGCAGCACGTCGCGCCTGAAGATGCCGCAATAGGTGCAGCCTGGTGCCTCCATGACAACAAGCTGCAGATGCGAAGACTTGGGGATCGTCGCGTCGATGTCGACGCCGGCCTGTCCCGTTGATCCGGCCAAGGCCACGACGGCACAACAACCAAGAAAACGCAAAACCGCGCGCATTGTTTCCGACCCACTCATCCAACGGACAATCCGGGGTCAAAGGTAGCGGAAAGCGCCGGTGCGCAGGGTGAGACTTTAAACGCTGGTTAACCGCTGTCGCAAACAGGGATTGGCGAACGCGTGGCGGCCAGCCGCCACTAGAGTGGTGGGCCGCCTTTGAGAGAGGCGATAAAAAACGCTGTTCCCAGCAGAAAAACCAGCCCCGCTCCGCCAATTCCGGCCAGCGTATGCACACGCTCCGCCCAAACGCTGCCGGCGCCAGACATCTGTTCAGCCCAGTTGCGCGACGACACGGCTAAGGCTGCCAGAACCGACACGGTAATCGCCGTGCCTAACGCCATCGCAAAGGTGCCGAGAATACCAGCCCACAGCATGCCCTGGCTGAGCGCAAAAATCATCAGCAACAGCGCGCCGGAACAGGGCCGGATGCCAACCGAAAGGGCGATCGGCAGCGCCTTGCGCCACGACCAGGCGCCCTGCAAATCCTTGGGCGCCGGCATGTGGCTATGGCCGCAACTGCACGCAGCGCCCTGTTTGTGGTCGTGATCATGATTGTGAACCGGCTGATGATCATGGCCATCATCACGATGATCGAGTGCGGCCGCATGCCCGCTGCTGCTGCGAGCGAGCAAGGGCTTGATTTGCCGCCACAGCAGATAAGCGCCAACCACAGCCACAAGTCCCCAGCTGATCGTTTCGATCGTGGCCTCGGTCGACTTCATTTGCAAACTGGTTTGGCGCAAGACGAGCGCCAGAATGCCGACAAACAAGATGGCTGACAGCGCTTGAAAAAGTGCCGCAAGAAACGACAGCGCGATGCCGCGCCGGACCGTCTGCTCATTGGCTAGAACATAGGATGAAATGACGGCCTTGCCGTGGCCAGGGCCAGCCGCGTGCAACACGCCGTAAGCAAACGCGATCGCGATGAGCGTCAGCGCCGCCGTCACCGGGTTGTCGCTTTTCATATTGCGGACGGCCAACGCCATGTCTTTGTTCAACGCGCTTTGGGTGTTGATCACCCACGACCAGAAGCGCTCAGTAATACCGCGTTCGATCGCGTTTGATGCCGCCGGCGGCGTTCCGGCGACGGGCGACGCCGGAGCACTTTGCGCCGGGACCGGCAGGCCGAGCGGCGACTTTACCGCCGGCGACTGCGCCACAGCGGGCGACAGAAAACTCAGGGCTAAGAAAGCCGCAGCAAAACCGCCGCGCAGCCAGCGCTCTAGGATTTTTTGCATGTCACCGAAATGGTTTTACCAACCCCAAATCCTGAGCCCTGGCCTCCGAGCTGCTGAGCCATGGCATCACCGAGCTTCTGGGCATCGGCCGCGGCCTTGTCGGCGCCGGTCTCGGCGATCGCCGCTGTGCAACCCGAAGGCGCGCTGGCAAGCTTCACGGCGTCGGTTTTTTCAGGCTCGAAGGCAATAAAAAACGACGGGTCATAGATCGAGACGTTGAAACCTTCGGCTTCGGCAAGAACCGGTGTCGCCAGCGGCATCTTGAAGTGCAGGCGCAGGATCCCGTTGACGTGTTCAAGCCAGGGTTCAACCGGACCCGAAAACTTCAACGCGGTCGTGCCGAGCTGGGCATACGTGAAATAATCGAAGTCTTTGAGCCCATCCATGTTGACCTTGGCCAGCTCGGCGAGTTCCTCGCGGTCATAGGTCCCGTCGTTGTTTTTGTCCAAACCCTGAACGGCCATGGCCGTGTACATGTCATCGAAGGCCCAGACGTGCTCGAGGCCAGAGATGGCGCCTTTGTCGTACACCACGGTGGTTTCGTAGGTGACCCAAACGTGGGGGTGCGCTTCGGCGGCGGGTGGCGCCAGCAATCCGGCAGAAAGCGCCAGCAGCGCCAGTTGATGCGTTCTGATTGTCACGGCTGATGGCCCTCAATTTCCGGCATGACGTCGTCTTCCCCGCACTTAA
>JANMOL010000142.1:0-4031 GCA_031369245.1 Hyphomicrobium sp.
AGCGTGCAGCGATCGTCGCGGCGGCGCGGGCTTGGATCGGCACACCCTATCATCATCAGGCGAGCCTCAAGGGCATTGGTGCCGATTGCCTCGGCCTGGTGCGCGGCGTGTGGCGCGATATTTATGGCAGCGACGCCGAAACGCCGCCGGCCTACAGCCGCGACTGGGCCGAAGCCCGCGGCCAGGAAACGATGCTGGATGCGGCCGGGCGGCATCTGGCAGCGGTGGCGCTCGATGCGCTGCATGCGGGCGACGTCGTGGTCTTTCGTTTGCGCGCGGGCACGGTCGCCAAGCACGCAGCCATCGTCTCGGGCACCGGCACGATGATCCACGCCATGGAAGGCGGCCCGGCCTGCGAGGTCGCGCTGTCGCCGTGGTGGCGGCGGCGCATCGCGGGCGCGTTCCGCTTTCCCATCTTATCGGCCGCATAGTTCTGTCGGCCGCATCGTTTTCGTCAGGAGTTTGAGACATGGCAACGCTTGCCCTCGCGGCGGTCGGTGCGGCGGCCGGCAGTGCCTTGCTGCCAGCTGGCATCGGCATTCTCGGCACCACGATTTCCGGCGCAACGATCGGCGCGCAGTTGGGCTCGCTGGCCGGATCGTATGTCGACAACGCGCTGTTTGGATCATCGGGCCAGAGCCGCACGGTCGAAGGTCCGCGGCTGTCGGATTTGCAGATCACGGCCTCGACCGAGGGCACGCCGCTGCCGCGCGTCTACGGCCGGGCGCGGCTCGGCGGCCAGATTATCTGGGCGACCGACTTTGAAGAAGAAGTCACGACCAGCGCGCAATCGTCGGGCGGCGGAAAGGGCGGCTTTGGCGGCGGCGGCGGATCAACCACCACCAGCACCGAATATCGCTACTACGCGAATTTTGCGATCAGCTTGTGCGAAGGCACGATCACCCGCATCGGCCGGGTTTGGGCCGACGGCCGCGAGATCGACATGTCGCGGCTGGTCTGGCGGCTCTATACCGGCAGCGAAAGCCAAGCGCCCGATAGTTTGATCGTGTCGCGCGAGGGCTCGGGCAATGCGCCAGCCTATCGCGGGGTGGCCTACATCGTGTTCGAGCGCTTGGCGCTGGCCGACTTCGGCAATCGCGTGCCGCAGTTTTCGTTCGAGATCCTGCGCAGCGCCGAGACCAGCGATGGCGATATCCGCAGCATCGTGCTGATCCCGGGCTCGGGCGAATTTGTTTATGCGCCCTATCCGGTGCGCCAGACGTTTGCCGAAGGCGTCTCGCAGGCCGCCAACATTCACACCTTTGAGGCTGGCACCGATTGGGCAGCAGCCATCGATCAGCTGCAGGTCAGCTTGCCAAACGCCAAAGAGATTTCATTCGTCGTCAGCTGGTTTGGCACCGATCTGCGGGCTGGCCATTGCCAGATCAAGCCCGGCATCGAAGTCACCAATAAAATGACGCTGCCGGTGTCGTGGTCGGTGTCGGGTATCGCGCGCGCGGGCGGATATCTCGTCAGTCAGATCGACGGCCGGGCAGCCTATGGCGGCACGCCGTCGGATCAAACCGTGGTGGCGGCCATCCGCGATCTCAAGGCGCGCGGCCTCAACGTCACGATGACGCCGTTCATTCTGATGGACGTGGCCGCCGGCAACAGCTTGCCAAACCCCTATGGCGGCGCCAGTCAGCCGCCGTATCCGTGGCGCGGCCGTATCACTTGTTTTCCGGCAGCCGGGCAGGCGGGCACGGTTGATCAGACGGCGGCGGCCGCCAGCCAGATTGCCAGTTTTGTCGGGACCGTGACGCCCGCGCATTTCTCAATTTCGGGCGAGACCGTTGTTTATTCAGGTCCAAACGAATTTTCATACCGGCGGATGGTGCTGCATCAGGCCTATCTCGCCAAAGCGTCAGGCGGCGTGACGGCGTTTCAGATCGGGTCAGAGCTGCGCGGGCTGACGTTTGTGCGCGACAGCGCCAGTACGTTTCCGTTTGTGACCGCCTTGATGGCCATTGCGAGCGATGTGAAGAGCATTCTCGGCGCAGGCACCAAGGTCATCTACAGCGCCGACTGGTCGGAATATTTCGGCTATCAGCCGGGCGACGGCACGGGTGACGTCTATTTCCATCTCGATCCACTGTGGGCCTCGCCATCAATCGATGCGATCGGCATCGATGTCTATTGGCCGCTGGCCGATTGGCGCGATGGCCGCGCGCACCTCGATTATCAAAGCGGAACCCGCTCGACCTACGATCTCAATTATCTGAAAGCCAACGTCCAGGGCGGCGAAGGCTACACCTGGTACTACGGCTCGCAAGCCGATCGTGATGCACAGTTGCGCACGCCGATCACCGATGGCGCGGGCAAGCCGTGGGTCTATCGCTACAAGGATATCAAGTCGTGGTGGCTGAACCCGCACTACAACCGTCCGGGCGGCGTTGAAAGCACGACGCCAACGGCGTGGGTGCCGCAATCGAAACCGTTCTGGCTGATGGAGATCGGCTGCCCGGCGGTCGATAAGGGCGCCAACCAGCCCAACGTCTTCGTCGATCCGAAAAGCATCGAGAACGCGCTGCCATACTATTCGCGCGGGGTGCGCGACGACCTGATGCAGCGCCGCTTTCTGAAAGCCTTTCGCGATGCGTTCGATTGGACAAAAACCGGCTATGTCACCGGTTTGAACCCGGTCTCGACGGTCAATGGCCAGCGCATGGTCGACCTCAACCACATCCACGCCTATTGCTGGGACTCGCGGCCGTATCCATCGTTTCCCAATGAGCTTGACGTTTGGGGCGATGGCGCGAATTGGCCGCTTGGCCATTGGCTGAATGGCCGGCTGGCCAGTGCGCCGCTCAATGAAACCATCATCAAAATTCTGGCTGACTACGGCTTTCAGGACTTTTCGGCCGGCAGCCTCAACGGCACGGTGCCGGGCTACGTCATCGATCGGGTGATGTCGGCCCGCGACGCCCTACAGCCGCTGGAGCTAGCATATTTCTTCGATAGTTTTGAGACCGGCGGACAAATCACCTTCCGGCATCGCGGGCTCGATGGCAACGCGCTGACGGTGACGGACGAGGCGCTGGTCGAAACGCGCCCCGGGCAAACGCTGCTGTCGCTGACGCGGGGCCAGGAAACTGAACTGCCGCAATCGGCCAAGATCCGCTTCATTACCAGCGAGGACAATTATCGCCAGGCGGTCGCCGAAGCGCGCCGCCTGACAGGCGCCAGCGGGCGCGTGGCGCAGGCCGATTTGCCGATTGTGCTGGATGACGCGCTGTCGGCGCAGATTGCCGAGACGTGGCTGTTTGAAGCCTGGGCGGCGCGTGAGCGGGCGAGCTTCAGCCTGCCGCCGTCGGCTTTGGCGGTCGAACCCGGCGATATCATCACGCTCGATCGCGGCGGACGCAGCCGCACCGTGCGGGTGACCGAAATTGCCGAACACGGCGTGCGCGAGATCGAAGCCCGCAGCATTGATATTGACGTTTATGACCGGGTCGGAGCACCCGCGCGCACGCCGCGTCCGTCAGCACCCGTGCAGATCGGGCAGCCGGCGCTGGCGTTTCTCGATCTGCCGTTGCTGAGCGAGAGCGCGGCAGCGGAATCGGGCTACATCGCGACCGTGCAGAAACCGTGGCCGGGCAGCGTCGCGCTGTACGCCTCAGCCCAGACCACCGGCTATCTGTTCAAGGCGCTGGCGGCGGCGGCCGCAACCATGGGCACGACGCTGACCGCGCTGCCGTCGGGCCCCGAGGGCCGGATCGATTGGCAGCCCAAGCTGAGAGTGCAGCTGACGCAGGGGGCGCTGGTCTCGGCCGATCGCGTGGCGATGCTGGGCGGGGCCAACGTGGCTGCGATCCGCAACAGCGATGATCAATGGGAGATCGTGCAGTTTCTCAATGCAACATTGGTCGATGTGCAAACCTACGAACTCACCGGCTTGTTGCGCGGCCAGACCGGCACCGAGGGCGCGATGCGGGCGAGTGTGGCGGCGAGCGCCTCGTTCGTGCTGCTCGATGCGGCGGTCACGCGCGTGCCGTTAGCGTTTGCGGATTTGAAACTGCCGTACAACTGGC
>JANMOL010000151.1:0-1959 GCA_031369245.1 Hyphomicrobium sp.
CGGGGCCCCCACGCGCCAAACTTAACACGCGCGCCGGGAGACCTTGGTCGCGGGGCGCGCTGACGATCTGGAATAGGCGCTCGTTGCCGGGCGGTCGTTAGGCTGCCCGTGCTTCGCTTCTCGTCTTGCGCGCTGCACCGCGCTCTTTCACCGGTGGCTTGGCGGCTGGCAGAAACACCACGTCCGAGTGACGGGTTTTCTGGATGACCGCCTCGCGCGCCTTGAAGGCATCGGCGAGCGCGAACATCGCCGCGTGAGCGTCGAGGTCAGCGCATCCGCGCACGTCGATCGCCGCGATGCCGGTCGCCGGATTGCCCTGAAACGACAGGTGGCCGACCGTCAGTACAGCGACGCCCGACAGCGTGCCGTTCGCGTCACGGCTGACGTGCACGCTCTTGGCCGTTTTGCCGAGGCTCTGCAGCGCACGCTTCATGGCGTGCTCGGCCGACTTGGCGTCAGTCAGACGCTCGGCGCCGTGCAGATCGATGATCAGGTGCGACCCTGCGTGTCCGATGCGTGCAGCCGGTGCCGGTTCTGACGCGATGTCATCGCGCGCGACGGCTGGCTCAGTGAACGAAGTATCTTCCTCTTGGGCGGTGCTTGAACGAGTCAAGTCCATCCCCAATTGGAAGAGGGTGTCATTAAAGGCCATGTGACCCTCCCCAACCAGTAGACAGTTTTGACTCGCCCGCTCCTTACCTCTTTGGTTTTTGGAAAAACCTCGACCAGGCTGGCAGGTGGACAGACGAGAGCGGATGCATATGAGGCCTATGACCCCCCCATGCAAGATTTTTTTGCCCGCCACTCAAAAATATTTTTTGCTTTGCCTTTACTGAGATTTAACGCTGCTTTGTCGCAGCTGGCCAACGCAGCGTTGCAGCGGGTTTTGTGACAGTCCGGCGCGCCCAATCCGCAACGCGGTTTGTGGAAACCCAACACTCAAAAAATGACTGATTATTGTGGCTTCAGGAACTTGTTGAGCAGTTCCTTAGCGTTTGATGAAGCATCGCTGGAGCCATCGCCGCTCTTCTTGCCGAGCAGCTCGTTGACGATCTCGCCGGCGTTCTTGCCCTTCAACTGCTTGGCTATGTCTTTGACGGCGTCGATGGCCTTGTTGGGGTCGGACAGCACGCCTTTGAGGTCGGGTTCGATCTTCGGCTTGTCCCACGGGCCGCTGATTCGCACAGGGATCTCGAGGCCGGAGAGGCCTTGCGCGCCTTGCTGGCCTTCAAGCGACGCGACCACTTTCGGCTTGACGGTGTAATCCACCGTGCGGCCCGGCAGCTGCACCGCACCCGCGCCCGTGACGCGCAGCAGCGGGCTGGTCATTTGCAGATCCTGGTTCTGCGCCACGCCGTTGACGACGTTGAACGAGGCGGACAGCTCGCTGAAATCGGTCTTCTCGCTCGGCGCGGTTTTGAAGCCTGAGAGTTTGCCCTGGCTGAGGCCGCGGATCGCGCCCGGTAAATTAAATCCGACGATCGCGCCGTTGGCGAATTTAAAGTCGGCTTTGCCGTTGAGGCTTTCGACCAGCTGCAATTGGCTGGCGCCTGTGGCGGCGAGTTGCAGCCCGAGCTTGGCCTTGCCATCGAGCCATTTGACATCGGCTGCATCCTTCAACAGCGGCAATGCCGAAACGCCGTCGAGCGCGAAGTTGGCGCCGATGCTGGCGGCCTTGCCCGTGCCGTCGACATTCAAGAAGCCTTTGCCGTGGCCATCATAAAGTTGGACGTCGTCAAAGGTGGTTTTCAATACGCGATTTTTCAGAGCGACGGTCAGCGCCGACTGGCCGACTTTGATGTCCTGGAACAGCAAGCGGCCGACCTGCAACTTGGCGTCCGTATCGGCGACTCCGAGCAGCGCCAGGTTGATCGCGTCACTCGACCATCCGGCGCGCTGGCTGGCGCCGTAGACTTTCGCGCCCGGCTTATTCAGCAGGTTTTCGATGTCATCGCTGGC
>JANMOL010000169.1:0-10502 GCA_031369245.1 Hyphomicrobium sp.
GACCGATTTCGTCGCGGGCACGCCGATCGCGCTCGATGCCATGAGCATCCAGGCCTACTACACCTGGCGGATCGCGCAGACGGCCGACATGCAGCTCGAAATTCTCAAAGACGGCGTTGATATTCTGCTGGTCGCCAAGCCAGCGCTTTAGCCAGCGCATTTGACCGCGCTGACCCGCGGCTGATTAATCGCCCGTTAGCACTTCAGCGGCACAGTCGCTGCACGCCAGCGGGCCTCGGCCGCGGCTCGGTTTTGTGCCCCGCGGTGAATAGCCAGCGTGAGTTGGCAAGCGTGGGTTGGCAAGCGTGAGATGATCTGACATGCAGCACTGCTTGATCGTTGACGATTCCGACATCATTCGCAAATATGCCCGGCTGATTTTCGAAAGCCTGAATTTTCGCGTCAGCGAATCGGACCAGCCCGCAGACGCTGCCGAACGCATTGCCCGCGAAGTGCCTGATTTCATCCTGGTTGACTGGCGCATCCCGGGCCACACCATGCATGAGTTCATCGGCTCCATTCGCCGGATGCAGCTCGATAGGCGCCCCTACATCATTTATCTCGTGACGGAAAACGACAGCGCCGACATTCATCGCGCGCTCAAAGCCGGCGCCGATGATTATTTGTTGAAGCCGTTTAATCGCGAAATCATCGAAATGAAGCTGCACGAAATTCGCGTCGCAGCTTAGAGCCAGTCGCCGAGCGTGGCGTTGACCAGCGCGAGGGCGGCCACCGCTGCCGTGTCGGCGCGTAGTATCCGCGGACCAAGCGAGATCGCCCGCACAAACGGTTTGGCGAGCAGCATCTCGCGCTCGCGGCCGTCAAACCCGCCCTCGGGCCCAATCAATACAGCCAGCGGACGCGGGCCCAACGCCTGAAGCGCGGCCACCGGATCGCCGCCAGCTGCACTTTCATCGCAGAAAATCAGCGTCCGGTTGTCGTCCCACGCCGCCAAGCGTTTTTCGAGCGGCAAAGCGTCGATCACCTCGGGCACGCGCAGCACCCCGCATTGCTCGGCCGCTTCGATCACATTGGCCCGCATCCGCTCAAGATTGACACGCTCGGCAATCGTCCGCCGCGTGATGACGGGCTGGAGGCGCGCGACGCCCATTTCGGTGGCCTTCTGCACCATGTAGTCGAGCCGCGACCGCTTGAGCGGCGCAAACAGGTAGTCGATATCGGGGCCCGAAAGTTGCGGCCGCGTTTGCTGCTCGATCTCTGCCGTCAGGCTGCGCTTTTTGATCTCGCGAATGACGGCCTGCCATTCGCCGTCGCGGCCGTTGAACAGCAGCACCGTGGCCCCGGGGCGCAGCCGCAGCACGTTGACGAGATAGTGCGCTTGGTCCTCACCGAGCGCGATCTCCGCGCCTGCGGCAATGTCCGCCGTGATATAGAGCCGCTCGGACGATGCATCATGAATTGCCATGGCGAGCGTCATAGCGTCGCCGCCCGTCTGCGCAAAGCGCGATCGTGGCCGCGCAAAGCGCGTTGATGGCCGCGCAAAGCGCGATGATGGCCGCTAGCCTGCAGTCAGCCGTTGCCCAGCGCGCTGCCGCCGACTAGTTTCCGGGCCAATAGGTTTTGGAGCATCCCCCGCTTGGGCGACACCATAGCAACGAAAGCCGCGGCGGCGACGCCCGTTGCCGACGCGGCACCGGCCAACTGGGTCGATCGCGCAGCGCCGGCCTCCTGGCGGCCCTTTCTCCGGCTTGGCCGTTTTGACCGGCCCATCGGCACTTGGCTATTGCTGTTCCCATGCTGGTGGTCGCAGTCGTTGGCCGAAGTCTCGAAAGGCCAGCCGTTCCCGAGCCTAACCTTCCTGGCGCTGTTTGCGATCGGCGCGCTGGCGATGCGGGCGGCCGGCTGCGCCTACAATGACTTCGTCGATCGCGACATCGACGCCAAGGTTCAGCGCACGGCCAGCCGCCCGATCCCGTCGGGCCAGGTCTCGCCCGCCGCCGCGCTGGTTTTCGTCGTCATCTGCGCGCTCATCGGCCTCGCCGTCTTGCTGCGCTTCAACACGGCCACCGTCTGGCTGGCCATGGCTTCCCTCGCCATCGTCGTCACCTACCCGTTCGCCAAGCGCATCACATCCTATCCGCAAGTCATTCTGGGGCTGGCGTTCAACTGGGGCGCGCTCGTTGGCTGGACGGCTGTCAAAGGCACGCTCGATTGGCCAGCCGTCGTGCTCTATCTCGGCTGCGTGCTGTGGACGATCGGCTACGACACGATCTACGCCCACCAAGACAAGGAAGACGACGCGCTGCTCGGGCTCGGCTCAACCGCGCTGCAATTCGGCGACGACACGGTCTCCTATGTCGGCGCGCTCTATGGCGGGGCGGTTGTGCTGTGGCTGTTGGCGGGCGCGCTGGCGGGTGCGCACTTGATCTATTTCTTGGCCCTCACGCTCGTATTCCTGCAAATGTCCTGGCAGGTCGCCACGCTCGACACCAAAGATCCGGCCAATTGCTTATGGCGGTTCCGCTCGAATCGCGATGTCGGGATAGCCGTATTTTTGGGGCTGGCGGCCGATATGGCGCTGTCGTGGTTTGCAGGCCTCAGCTAGGCTGCAAAACAGCCCCGCGAGCGGGCCGCCGTGACGCAGGCCTGACGCCGGAAAGCAGGCGGCGGCGCAGAAGTTGTGCTTCCACGCCGCGCCGCAGTGCCTCACTGTCGATTTTTCGAGTGGCTTTTGTGTCCAGCCATCTGGTGACAATGCCAAAATTGTCTTCCGATCCGCTTAAAGGACAGCGTAAATACCGCCAAAGCAGGCGTGTCATTCCGGGACTATCCGCGCGTCCGCGCAGATGAGCCCTTGTGATCAACTCTAAAGTCTGAGCAGCAAGCGATCCATGAGCCAGCACGCCAAGCCCGCCAAAGCCCCCGCGCAACGCCTCCACCTAGTTTTTGGTGGCGAGCTTGCGGCCCTCGAAGATCACGAGTTCCGCGATCTCAACGGTCTCGATGTGGTCGGCATCTTTCCTGATTACGACAGCGCGTTCGCGGCCTGGAAGTCTGCAGCCCAGCGCACGGTCGACAACGCCATGATGCGCTATTTCATCGTGCACCTGCATCGCCTGCTCGAGCCGCAGGCCTCTGAGCCCACTTTAGGACTGGCATCCAAGCCGTGACCAACGCGGGTAAAGACGCGCCGCGCAAGCAGCGCTCGAAGTTCCGGCTCGATGATGCCGAGCGCGCATTGTTGAAGCGCTTCTTCGCCGATTGGGTCTGGCCGCGCTGGCGCGAACTGGCCTGGACGCTGGTTTTGACCACCTGCCTTGCGGCCGCGACTGGCGGCTATCCAACCGTCATCAAGCTGTCGTTCGACACGCTGATGGCCGGTGACAAGAGCATCCTCGCAACGGTCATCGCGGCCATCATCGGCATCACACTGGCTCGCAGCGTGTTTCTCTATCTGCAGGCGATTGCGACCAACCATTTTGTGCTGCGCATCACCACCGATATGCAGAAGGCCGCGTTCTCACATCTCATCGCCGCCGACTTCGCGCGCCTGTCGCGGGATACGCCCGGCCGGCTCGTCTCTCGGCTGACCAACGACATCGGCTTCATCCAGACCGCCGTCACCGCCGGCCTCAACTCAGCCATCCGCGATACGCTGATGGTCATCGCGCTGGTGATTTCGATGCTCTATCTCGACTGGCTGATGACGTTGGTCGTGCTCGGCGTCTATCCGCTGGCCGCGCTGCCGATTGCCGTCATCAGCCAGCGCCTGCGCCGGGTCGCCAAGCGCACCCAAACCGAGCTTGGCGATATGACCTCGCTGCTGACCGAAAAACTTTCGGGCGCTCGGCTGATCAAATCGTTTCGCCTGGAAAATTATGCGGCCTCCCGCCTTGATGCCAGTTTCGATCAGGTTTTCAGTCTTCGCCTCAAGGCTGTCAAAACCCGCGCCCGCATGGACCCGATGCTCGAAGCGCTCGGCGGCCTGGCAGTCGCCGGTGTCGTCGGGTTTGCCTATTTGCGGATCTCAGGCGGCATCTCGACCGTCGGCGATTTCATGGGCTTTGTGACGGCCTTGCTGATGGCTGCCCAGCCGATCCGCGCGCTCGGCAATCTCGCCGGCCGCGTGCAGGAAGGCCTGGCGGCCGCCGAAAGCTACTATGGCCTGATCGACGAAAAGCCGAGCATCACCGACCAGCCGGGCGCCAAACCGCTGAAAATTTCAACCGGCGCCATCGCCTTCAAGGGCGTCGGCTTTGGCTATGATCCAGCCTCCAAAGAGCGCGCGGTCTATGATTTCACGCTCGACGTTCCGGGTGGCAAAACCGTCGCACTGGTTGGCCGCTCAGGGGCTGGCAAATCGACAATTGTCAATCTGGTGCCGCGCCTGTTCGACGTCACCGAAGGCACGATCGCCATCGACGGCCAGAACGTGCGCGACGTCAGTCTGGCGTCGTTGCGCGATCAAATTGCCATTGTCAGTCAGGACATCACGCTGTTCGATGACACCATTGCTGCAAACATCGCGCTTGGCCGTCTTGGAGCCAGCGAGGCCGATATCATATCTGCGGCAAAAGCGGCGGCCGCCCACGATTTCATCATGGCCCAGCCGCAAGGCTATCAAACGCTGATTGGCGATCGCGGCGGCCGCTTGTCTGGCGGTCAGCGCCAGCGCCTGGCGCTCGCCCGCGCTATTTTGAAAGACGCGCCGATCCTGCTGCTCGACGAAGCCACCAGCGCGCTCGACACCGAAAGCGAGCAGCTCGTGCAGGACGCGCTCGCCCGCTTCACCCGCAACCGCACGACGCTCGTCATCGCCCACCGGCTCTCAACCGTGCAGCGCGCCGATCTGATTTGCGTGATGGATGCTGGCCATATCGTCGAGCGCGGCACGCACGGCGAACTGATGACCCGCAATGGCGCCTATGCCCGCCTGGCTGGCACGGCCTATGGCCGCGCGCTGGCGAACTGATCGCACCAGCCGATCGCGGTGCTATTCCCGCCGCAGCAATCCGTTGACGACTTTGTTGGCCCAACGATTGGCGTGGAACGATGTCTCGGCCGCGCTAGAATCATACACCGTATCGACCCATTGCCAGAACTCGATCGGCATCGTTTCGTTGTCTGCCAGATAGCGTTCAAAAATGTAATCGAGAATGCCCGTGTCGGCCTGCCGGATATGTCCAAAGCGCAGCGAGAGTTCTTGCTTGGCCTCGCGGATCGGCACGCCATCATGCACGAAGCGATACATCACGCTCATCAAGCCCGCCCGGTCCGCACCCGATTTGCAGTGGATCAGGATCGGATAGGTGACGGTGTTGAGCAGTTCGCGAGCCGCGTGGAAATCTTCGCGCGTTGGTGCCGCGCGCGAGCGTAATTTGAGATCGACCAGCTTGATACCGTAGCGCTCGCACGCGCGCTCTTGCAGCCAGCGCGTGCCGAACGATTGACGGCCGCGCAGATTGACCACCGTCTTGACGCCGCGATCGGCGATCCAGCGGATATGATGGGGGGCGGGCTGCGCCGAGCGCCAGGCATCCTTCGAGATCTGGTGGCGATTGTTGTAGACGGTGCGCACCAGGCCATAATCGACCACCAGCATTTCGGCGTAGCACAGTGCTGGCGCCAGCGTTGTGCGCAGCCACGGCGGAGAGCCGTGGATCGCCCGGTGCAGGAGATCACCACTCTTGCGGCGCACACCGCGCTTGGTTTGTTTCAGGAAGCCAGCCATGCGTATGGTTCTAACGGACTCCTCTGGCGCGCCGCAGCGTGCAGTCACCTGGAAAATTGCCGGGAAAAACAGCAACTAAGATCGACACGCTTCAACCGGTTTGCCGCCGCAATCACGTTTGCACTTGCTCACTATTCGCTATAGGTACGAGCCGCAAGGGCTTTGCCCGTGGCCCATGGTCTCGCACCCCCCTGCCTGAGGCTGATGATCGAAGAGTGCCGCACGCGCATGGCTGAGACCAAAACGAAGGTGATGCGCTTTGGAGGCCGCGCGCTGGCGCGCCTGATCAAGCACGTCGCCAAAACCTCGCGCATAACCTATGAGCCAGCCGATCTGCCAGCCCGGCTGCGTGCAGCACACCCGTGCATCATCGCTTCCTGGCACGGACAATTCATGATGCTGGCCATCCTGCATCCAGGCGGCATCAAAGTCTCGGCCATGGTCGCGCGCCACGGCGACGCCGAGTTGATCGGCGAAGCCCTGCGCCATCTCGATACCGAACTTATTCGCGGGGCTGGCGCGGGTGCGCGCAAAAAAGATCGCGGTGGAGCATCAGCCCTGCGCGCTGCCGTCCGCGCGCTGACGGATGAGACGTCGCTTGTGATGACGGCTGATATTCCGCCCGGACCCGCCCGCGTTGCAGGCGCCGGCATTATCACCATCGCGCGCATGTCGGGCTGCCCGATCATTCCGGTTGCGGCGGCGACCTCGCGCTTTACGTCGTTCGACACCTGGAGCCGGATGACGCTCAATTTGCCCTATTCGAAACTGGCGTTCGCAGCCGGCGATCCAATCCGCGTGCCGCGCGACGCCAGCCCGGAGATGATCGAGGACGCCCGGCAGCAGCTCGAAGCCGCGCTCAATGCGGTGACCGTGCGGGCCTATGAACTGGCGGGCGCCGACATCACGCGCGCAACCCCGCTCGATCAACTAGCCGCCCGCTCGCCGCCGCCGCCCGGCCTGCGCTTGAAGATTTACAAATCAGCCCTGTCAGCTTTGCGCCCGGCTGTGCCACTGCTGCTGAAAGTGCGCGAACGTCAAGGCAAGGAAGACCCAGCGCGGCGCGGCGAGCGGCTTGGATTTGCCGGTCATCCCAGGCCTCCCGGCCATTTGATCTGGGTGCATGCGGCAAGTGTTGGCGAAACCAACGCCGTGCTGCCGCTGATCGACGACGTTTTGAAAGCCGGCGCCACCATGCATGTCCTGCTGACCACCGGCACGCTGACCTCGGCAGGGCTGGCCGCGCGCCGCTTGCCGCCGCGCGCCATGCATCAGTTCGTGCCGCTCGATGTGCCGCAATACACCGAGCGCTTTTTGGAGCACTGGCATCCCAATCTCGCGATCTTTACCGAATCCGATGTCTGGCCGAACCTGGTGCTGGCAACATCGCGGCGGCAAATTCCGCTTGTTCTGGTCAACGCCCGGATGTCGCCGCGCAGCATGAAGCGCTGGCGGCGCAATGCCCGCCTCGGCCGCCCGCTGTTCTCGCGCTTTAATGTCGTGCTCGCGCAAAACGACAAGATTGCTCGCGCCATCAAGCAGCTCGGCGCGCCGAACGTGATCACCGCCGGCAATCTCAAGATCGACGCCCCGCCGCCGCCCGCTGACCTTGCAGAACTTGCAAGGCTCAAAGCTGCGACCAGCGGCCGGCCTGTCTTCCTCGCCGCCAGCACGCATCCCGGCGAAGAGGCCCTGATCGCGGATGCCCACGCAACAATCGCCAAGACACTCACCAACCTGTTGACTGTCATCGTCCCGCGCCATCCCGATCGCGGGCCCGCGCTGATCAACGAGATCATGGGCAAAGGACTGCCCGCCGAACGCCGCAGCGCCACGCCCGCGCCGTCACGCGAGACCAGCGTCTATGTTGCCGACACGATCGGCGAACTCGGCACATTTTATGCGCTCTCCCCGATCGCTTTTATCGGCGGCTCGCTGATCGAGCACGGCGGGCAAAATCCGATCGAAGCCATCCGCCAAGGTGCGGTTGTGCTGACCGGCCCCAGCCACCACAATTTCCGCGACGTGTATGACGCGCTGATCGCCGAACGCGGCGCGCTCGAAATCAAAAGCGCCGACGAACTCGCCAGCGCCGTGCTGCGGCTGTTCGCCAGCACCAGCGACATCACGGACATGCGCGACGGCGCGGATCGCGCGCTTGGCAATCTGAGCGGCGCGCTACGCAAGACGCTCGAGGCGCTGCGTCCGTTTCTTGCCAAGCAGGAGAGCTGACGTGGCCGTCAAGGAGCCATCGTGGTGGTATGGCGCGGGTCCGCACTGGCAGACCGCCGCGCTCGCGCCCATCGCGCAGATCTACGGCGCGATCGCCGAGCGGCGCTATCGGCAAGCCACCGCCACGCGCTCGGCCTTCCCTGTACTGTGCGCTGGCAACTTTACAGCCGGCGGCACCGGCAAGACGCCGTTGGCACTCGCTCTTGCTGGCATCGTCCGCGAACACGGCGGCACCCCATGGTTTCTCTCGCGCGGCTATGGCGGGCGGCTCGATGGCCAGGAACGCGTTGATCCAGAGCGTCACACGGCTGCTGAAGTGGGCGACGAACCGCTGCTGCTGGCACAGAGCGCCCCAACCGTCATCTCGCGCGATCGCGGCCGCGGGGCTGAATTCATTGCACGCCAGGCCAAGCCCGGCAGCGTCATCATTCTCGACGATGGTTTGCAAAACCCATCGCTCACCAAGGATCTTTCGATCGCCGTCATCGACGCCGTGCGCGGCTTTGGCAACGGCGCGGTGATGCCGGCCGGTCCGCTGCGCGCGCCATTGGCGTTTCAGGCCGGGCTGGTGACAGCGCTGCTGGTCAACACAATATCGCTCGCGACGACAAACCGCGCCGCGCTCGCGCTGCCGCCCGAGCTTGCGCATCTGCCGGTGTTGCACGCCCGCGCCGCGCCGTCCGGTGACGTCATGTGGCTCACCGGCGCCCGCATGGTCGCGTTCGCCGGCATTGCCAACCCCGCCCGCTTCTTTGACCTGCTGCGATCGCACGGCGCGACGCTGATCGAGACCATTGCCTTCGCCGATCACCAAGCGCTGACCGACACCGATGCGCGCCACCTGCTGGATCTGGCTCAGCGCCACGGCTGCCAACTGCTCACCACCGAAAAGGACGCCATGCGGCTTGCAGGATCGAGCGGCGCCCTGGCAGAGCTCAGCACGCGCGCAACGACGCTGCCCATCACGCTGCAGTTTGAAAACGATGACCGCCAGCGGCTGTCAAATCTGGTGGCGGACGCACTGGCCCGCCGCCGCATCTAGGCCTGAGCTGCCTTGCGCAATTCGAGATAGCGCTGCACAGAGGCGTCGGCAGTCGCATAGGCTTGCTGTTCGTCGACGCTCCAATAGCGCAGGTCAGCCAGCGCAATGGCTTTGCCGGTGACCGCGCAGCGCACGAATTCGCCGGGCGACAGCACCTCGAACTCGCCGTCAAGAAAACGCACCTTCGCTTCATTCTGGACGCCGAAAAACTTCTCGATGCGATTCATATGCGCGTCCCTGCCGCGGGGCCTGTGGCCAAGACAAGTGCGGCCGTGATCACAGATCGCAATGGCAGCCGTGCCCGTCAAGGCGTTTGCGATCAAAACACAGCTTACGTTAAAAAAGCGAGCCCTGACCGCCACTCCCGCCCCGGCTTTTCGCGGCTATCGGGCGCGACGGTTTGACCCCGGGCTCGACCGCCACCGGCACGGCCGACTTAACCTCGGCACCAACCCGGCCATCGGCAAACTCGATCGATAGATTTTGACCCTGGGCCAGCGCGCGGGCTTGACGCACCATCCGCCCCTCGGCGTCGCGCACCAGAGCATATCCGCGCGCCAGCACATTTTGATAGCCGAGCGCTGCCAGCAGCTGGCCGTGGCCGTGCAGCACCCGGCGGCGCGCCGCGAACCGGTTCATGATCGCCTGGCCGGCGCGCGCGTGCACCGACGCCAACCGCTCATTTGCCCGGCCGATCCGCTGGCTGAGCGCGCCCGGCGTCAATCGTCCGCTCGTGCGCGCCAGCCGCATGCCGTGCGCCCGGGTATTGGCCAGCAGACCGCGGCCGAGCCGCTTTTCGATGGAATCGAATTTCTGGCGCGGCAGTGCGATCAGGTCTTCGCGTTTGGGCAATCCGCGTGACGCCGCCTTCAAGTGCGTGCGGGCGGCTTCGAGCTGGCGGCGCATACCGCCACGCTGGCGTTGACCGAGCGTCTCGAGCGTGTCGATCAGCTCGCTGTATTTCGGCACCGCCCATTCGGCAGCTTTTGTTGGCGTTGGCGCGCGCGCATCCGCCACCAGATCAATCAGCGTCCAATCGGTTTCATGGCCGACGGCTGAAATCAACGGGATCAGGCTTTCGGCTGCCGCCCGCACCACAATGTCTTCGTTGAAGCCCCACAGGTCTTCAAGGCTGCCGCCGCCGCGCGCTACGATCAGCACGTCGGGGCGAGGAATGGCGCCGCCCGGTTCCAGCGCATTGAAGCCGCGAATGGCGGCGGCAATTTCGGCGGCACTGCCCTCGCCTTGCACCCGCACCGGCCAAACCAGCACGCGCGTTGGAAAGCGCTCGTTGAAGCCAGCAAGCATATCGCGAATGACCGCCCCGGACGGCGAGGACACGATGCCGACGACGCGCGGCAGAAACGGCCGCAGTTTTTTGCGCGCCTCTTCAAACAGCCCTTCGGCTGCAAACGTCCGCTTGCGCTCTTCCAGCAGCGCCATCAACGCGCCCGCGCCTGCCGGTTCCAGTTGCTCGATGACGATCTGATACTTCGACGAACCCGGAAAGGTCGTGATCTTGCCCTGGGCAATGAC
>JANMOL010000179.1:0-8747 GCA_031369245.1 Hyphomicrobium sp.
CCAGGCGTCGACGGTGGCATTGGGATCGGCTGCGACTTGCGTGCCGGTTTTGGCGAAATGCAAGCGGAGATCGCCGCGCCGTTGCGCACACCAGCCACTCAGCGATTTCAGCGTGCCGTATGAGATGCCAGCGGATTGATAGCACAGTGGCGCTTCGAGCAGCGCCTTCAGCATCGAGGATCCGGCGCGACGGACCAGCATCGACGGGAGAAGCGGCTGCTGCGCCTCGCCCGTAATGCCGCCGCCGCCATCGCCCTTGAAGGTGTAATCATAAGACGCGATCAGGCTTGGCGGAGGGACCGGCTTTGCGCCGCGTCCGATCAATGATGCCAGCACCACCGACGACATATGATGCACACGGCGCGGCGATCCAGCGATTTGCCCAAGCACGACGGCGGTTGAGGGTGGCGTACCACCGGTGCTGGCCTCGGGCGGCATCGTAAAACCGAAGCCGTCGATCAGTTTTTTGACGCGCTCCTGGCCGAGTTGCGCTGTTCGTAAGAGCAGCGGGCCGTTGAGCGAGCAGGCAAACGCCACGATGGCCCGGCGGCCGTGGCGTTCGGCGCCGCCCTTTTCACAGGTATCGAGCCCTTGCGCCGGGGCTTGCGTGTCGAGGTACATACTTTCGATCGTGTCGCGGCCTTCATTCGCGATGGCGATCGCGGCCAGCATTTTTCCGGTCGAGGCGATCATGCGGCTTTCGGCGGCCGGTTCATACAACCCCGTCGTGGGGTTGCGTGCGGGCCATGAGCCGAAATAAGCGGCCGTCTCGCCGGTTTCGTAATAGCGCACGATGCGGCCGGCCGTGTCGGCGGCGACCACGATCACATTGGGAAGTTGCTTGCCGGCTGCGACCTTGTTCGGGTCGAGCGTATAGGCTGGGTCGATTTTTGCGGCCCACTTCGTGTCGAGTGCGATCATCTCACCTTCGATCTTGCCGCGAAATGCCAAATTCTCGCCGACGTCGAACGTGGTGGTGACGCCGCGCACGTAGTCGCGCCAGCCAAAGCCGTAGAGCTGCTTCATTTCTTCGCGCACGCCAAAGCGGGCCGACGGCATCAGCACGTTGGCGCGCACCACCGGATTGGCTTGCGCGCGTTTGGCCTGATCGGGCGCGTATTTTTCTAGCGCTTCCTGCAGCTTCGGGCGGACTTTCGGATCGGGCGGTCCGCCAGCCAGCGCCATCAGCTCGAACACGATCTGCTTTTGCTGGGCTTCGTCGGTGATCAGTTTTTCCGCACAGGTGCGGGCGCGGACCTCGGTGATGTAGCGCCAGCGATCGAGACGGACTTCGTTCAACTTCTCGCTGCCCTCCAGCAGAATGATCGGCTTGTTGACAGCTGAGGCCAAGACGAACTGCTCGGCGGTCGACAGGTCCTTGGCTTCCTTGCCAAAGACGATCCGGCTGGTGACCTCGACGCCGTGCAACGGTTGCCCGCCGGTGCGCTGTGCCAGCCAGATGTGGTTGGCTGCCCATTGTTTGAGGCGCGTATCGTCGCCGCCGCGCGTTAGCTCGCGATAGATGACCGGCGCTAGCCACCATTCGCGCACCTTGCGCTTCAGTTTGGTGATGCCGCCTTCGTTGGCGCTTGGCGGCGTCTTGTAGATGACGCGGGCAAATTGCATCGGCAGCGTGGAGCCGCCGACGCCGAGCGCTGGCCGCCGCAAGGCGATCGAGCGCGTGATGGTCGAGAGCGGAATTTTGAGAACGCCCGTCAGGTCGATCCCAAACGGGTTCAGCCAGCCGCCAAGATAGCGATCCTCATGATACGACAGGCACGCCCAGTATTGCGGCGGCACCTCGCGCACGGGGATCGATTTATGATCGGGGTTGGCGGTGTAGTCGCCAAGTTCAATCGCGCTATCGGTGTAATTGACATCGCGGCGGCTATCGAGCCGGGGATCGAAGGTGCCGACGAAGTTGCCTTTGGGATCGTAGATGGCGGTCGCTAGCCAGCGCTCTGCGTCGTAGCCGAGCTTGTCGTGCATAGTCATCTGGCCGGCCAGCCCGCGCAGTGGCGCTATGACGTAGACCAGGACCAGCGCAAACAGCACGTAAAGGATGGCGGCGGTCGCAACGTGCCGCACAGGTCCGAGTTTAGGATTGAATGTGACGGCATGAACCAGGACGCGGGCGATGCGCCGCGGGACGACGAAAACAATCTCTAGTCCAGACGTCAGCCAACGCAGGAACTGTAACATCGATGTTGCAAAGCCATGCTCGAGCGTCCCCGCGTGAGGCCGCATCACCGGCACTGAGCTAAATGGACTTTGAGGCGTCAGTCGTGCGCTGGCGAGGCGGCATTGCGGCCAGCCTCAACGGCACTCACTGAACGATATGCGGCTCACCACTCGAGACATGAGCCTCAAGGATTGTTGAGCAACACAAATAAGCCGATACCGATGGCCGGACCAATAAGAGTCGCAAAGACCATCATGACGAATGATTTCGCCGCCATAACACACTACCCCGCACGCTGCCGCATTCACTTCAACTGCCGCACGCAGCCGACGGAAACCGCTCCCCGTTTGCTGCGTCATCCGCGTCACCGGAAAGCCTCCTCCCCTACGACGCGCCCAAGCTGGCCCCCACCTACTCGGTAGACTGACAATACATCATACGAAAAAACTTGACAGGCCTCTGCGTGATTTGCGCCGGGCACCGTGTGCTGAGCGTCACAGCTCCGATACCGCGATGCAACAGATTCCCAAACGGCGTGCGAGCGAACGGAATGGTAAAAAAATCTGATTTAAATCATAGCGTTGCAGATGACGCCCACGTACCCGGCTGAGTTGTGCTGGCGAAGATGGTGCAATGCAGCGCCATTGTGCATGTGCAAGTTTGAAACACGAAGTGATCAGGGCGTGGTCACGCTGCACCACGCAAGCGGCACCTGTTGCTCTGTCCTTCAGATGCTACTTGAGGTCGAACAGGCGCAGCTGGCGCTCGTCCAAACCGCGGGTTTCGGCGGCCAGCTGTTCAATGCGGTCAAATGGCACCTGCTCAGCCGAGATCAGCGAGCGCTGGGCCTTCATCGGCCGCACCAGGCCTTCCTGCACGAGGTGGAATTCGCCGACCGTTTGGCCCGGTAGCGCTTGCGCGGGCTCTAGGCCCGATTCCGACTGGAACGCCGCCTTCAGCTTGCGCAGGGCGGTATCCTCGCGCACGCGGCCGATGAACCAGCTGGTGATCTGGTCGCGGCTCTTATAGTCGAGGTCGCCCGGCGATTGGGTCGCGAGCATCATGCCAAGGCCGGCCGAGCGGGCGCGCTTCAGCAAGCTTTGCAGCGGCTCGGCGGTCGCGGGCTTCGAGTTGGCCGGGATATAGAGATCGGCTTCGTCGAACATGACGACGGCTTGCAATTCATCGTTCGGGTTGCGCTGGCAGAAGCGCAGTGCTTCCGACAGGAACTGAGAAACCCAGAACAGGATGTTCTCGTTGTCGCCCAGGAAGCCGGTGTAGATGATCGACAGGCGGGTGCGGTTGGGGCGCGCAAACCGTCCGAGCCCGAGCAGGCTTTCCATGCGCAGGCTTTCGCCGCCGCCCTCAAACAGTGCAGCATTGCGCAGGCGCAACGAGTCGAGCTGGGCGACCAGATCACGGCGCAGTTTGCCTGACGGGTCCATGCGCTGGGTCTGGTCGGTCAGTTCGGGGTGCTCATCCTCAAGCAAGTGAATGAGATCAGCCAGCGTCACTTCGCTGTTGGAGAGCGCGCCGAGAATCCGCAGCGCCACGGCCAGCACGCCCGACTGCTTTTGATGGGTCGCTGAATTCTTGAGATGCAGCATCTCGCCGAGGGCTGCGGCCGAAAGGTTGGCTAGCAGCTGCTGCTCGTGCTCGGGCATTTCGTTGATGCCGTTGGGCAGCAGCGTGATCGAGATCGGGCGGCCCGATGCGCGCCCCGGGGTATAGACCGCGACGTCAATGGCGTCGGCGAGCTTTTCGCGTTCCGAGCGGCGCTCCGCCGTTTCGCTGTCGTTGGAGCGCCAGACTTCCGGATTGGCGTAGCTTGCTAGATCGCCCTTGCGGTCGATGAGAACTGCTGGAATGCCGCGCAGCAGGAGTTGCTCGATCAGCGACAGCGCCAGCGTGGTCTTGCCCGAGCCTGAGCCTCCAAGGAACGCCGCGTGGCGTTTCAATACGCTCTTGTTCAGTGTCACGGGCCGGCTGCGGTTGCCGATCTCGCGGCCCGACAAAATGCTCGAGCCGTAGGTGCCGTTTTCATCAAGAATGACCGACATCGGCAGATCGTCGTCGTTGGCTGGCAGGCCACCGCCAGAACTATCGCTGCCTGCGTCGGTGCTGGCTGTGTCCTTACCACCTGCGCCCGTGCTACCTGCGCCCGCGCTGGCGTCGAAGCCATCAAGCGAGCCCTGGCCTTCATCCATTTCCTTGGCAACGAGACGCGGAACCGGGCGACCGAGAAGATCGAGCCGCAGCAGGTGAATGATCGAGATCAAGCTTGACAGCGGCTTGGTGCCCTCAAGCCATTGCATCATGCCTGCGTCGCCGCGGTGATGGGCTGTGAACTCGCGGACCGTCATCATACGTTCCCACTCGGGGATCGGCACAAGCAGCTGACGGCCGCCGCCGTCGCGGAATTTGCGGAAGGCTTGCGCCGTCTGATTTTTCTTGTTCGGCGGGAAATCGCTGGCCCGCAGCATGAAGCACGGCTTGCCCTGCATCGCCGTCAGCACCTTGTCGAGCTGGCGTTTCAAGCCGCCGCCCTGCGTCGGGCGGTTGCACAGGAACACGCGCACGTCACTGGCAAAGCCGGTGCGATGGCGCACAGTCAGATCGAATGCCGGCAGGTCTTCGCCAAGCTCTAGCCGCTTGACCGTGACGTCGATGGCCTTGCCCCACTCGTCGCGCGCCAGCAGCAAGGCCGCCGACAGCACATCGACCAATTCCTGGTCGTCGGCTGGCATTTCCGCTTCGCTCTCATTGGCAAAGCGCTCCCACATCTCGCGGTATTGCACGACCGAGATGGTGCCGGCGCCGGGCTCTGGTTCCGCTGTGCCGCCAAACCCGACGGCATGGCCAAGGGCCTGCGCCAACGTCCCGATGAACGATGATTTCTGCGGCGCCACCTCGCCGTCGTCGCCCTCGGTCGAGGTCGCTTCCCGCAAGCGCGTCTGGGCGTGTTCCAGCAAGCGGCGGGTTGACAATCCGGCAAACTCTTCGAAGAACTGCGGGCCAAAAAATGCGCTCGCATCGGGAAAACTCATGCCCTCGCCGCTCAGTTCGGCCTGGTAGGCAATGCGCTTTGAAATGATCAGACGGGCTTCTTCCGGCGTCCGGCTTTCGCGCAGCAGCACGGGCCCCGATTTTTCGATGCGGTCGATATAGGATTGCGCCACCACGCCACGGATCTGGCTGTAGAAGTCTTCAAGGCACGAGATCACGATGACAGCGTTGGTCAGCCGGTTGGCGATCTGGATCAAATCGCGGACGGCGCGCTGGAAGCGCTCTTCGGCATTGTCAAAAAACCGCAGATCCTCGACCTGATCGATGCAGAACACGAGGGCCGCGCGCTCAACCGTCCAGACCAGTGCCCCCAGGGCCGCGATAATTTCAAAGGCGCGATCTTCGCCGGTGTTGGGATCGAGTGCGCAGACCGCTTCAAGCGCAATCGGTGTCAACTGGCGGCCGTGCAAATACTGGCGGATGCGCTGATCGATGCGCGGATCGCGGCGCTGCATGTAGAGCAACGCGCGGACGATGTTGATATCGAGTTCGCGCGTCTGGAAGCGCTCGCTGGCGACGATGTCGTCGGCCAGCCGCAAAATCAGCCGCGCCAGCGCTGTATCATCGAGCGTCGCGTCGCGCAGCGTGTCGAGGTCTTTGGCCGAAATCACTTCGGAATCGAGTACCAGCTTGTTGGTCAGCCGCGACAGCGCGGATTCGCCGAAGCGGTCGGGATCGTACGGCTTCTCCAGCGAGTGGACCAAGCGGCGCAAATAAAAGTCGGCGTAGTTCGAGACGTCGGGCGTCATCTGCGCATAACCGAAGTAGGCGCGGCCGGCGCGGTGCGTTTCGGTGCGCAGGGCGCGCACAAGATGGGTTTTGCCAGCACCTGACTGGCCGTGGAACAGCAGCACGCGCTCTTGCACGTGGAAACCGCGGCCCGAGATAATCGTGGTGATCAGATCGTGGAATTTTTGGCGCGCCTTCGCATGGACCTCGGGCACGTCGACCGGATCGGCCCGCCAGAGATCGTCTTCCCATGTGATCGAGTGCTCAAACGCTTCGCTGAGCTTGTCTGGCGCCAGCGAGGGAGCATACGACGACTTTTTCAAAGGACCGCCTTCGACGCTCATTCGAAACAAAATGCCTTTAGTCTTCGACGCGCACGAAGTGCCAAACCGTGTTCTTGTAGAGGATCTTGGAGTCCTCGAGCTCCTTGAGATCGCACCTGTCTTTAAGATCGGCGGTCGTCAGCATCAGTTGACCGGAGCGATGGGCTTCGGCGAGCATGCTTTTGAAAGCAATCTCAGTGAGTTCCCATTCCGGCCGGGTGCTGCGAATCGCACGCCACGTTCGAGAAATAAACGCCTTACGGTTGCCTGGCCAGCCCTCAGAGACGGGCCGTGCCGCATCGACCACAGCGCCAGCGAATTCGAGCATGTCGGGACGGACCGGCGTGCGGGTGATCGGGCGGTTTTGCGGCGCGAGCGGAGCTGCATCATTGTCGGGCGCCCACTGCGGCGTGCGGGCGCGCGGCGGGCGTAAGGCCTGCGCCATTGGCCCGGCGTCCGGCATTTGCGTCAAACGGCGCAGCAGCGCCAGTTTCAGTGCGTCGAGCGTCGTGTCGCTCGCACCCGACACGTCGGCTGCCAGTGCTAGCACCAGCTTGCCGTCGGTTGCGAATTCGCGCGGCGGTTTAAACAGCTGCCCGGCCAGCAGCCGTCCGGTCTTGCCCGGCAGCCCCGAGCCCTTGGCGAGACCAGTTTTGATTTTGTTGCCAAAGGCGCGTTCAAGCGCGACCACCGCCAGTGCAGCCCGCAGATCGGTGGTCGAGAGCGGGCGCAGACTTGGCAGCTTGAAATGCTGTTGCAACACGAGGCCTGACAGGCTTTCTGCCCGCTCCAGGGCTTTGGCGCCGGCTGAGCCTTGCGCGGGCCGCCCCAGGGACTGGGCAACAAGGGCATCACGGACCGCCGTCCAGCCGCGTTCGCGGGCTTGCCCGGGCACAAGCAGGGCGTCGGCGGCGCGCAGTCCGGCGGCTGTCGCTGACAATCGGCCGCGAACGTCGATCAGCAACTGCTGGTCCCCGTGCGTCCCGATGGCGATTTCCGCTGTCTGCCGAAACAGCGTGCCGGGCGTCTTGGGCGCGACCAGAGGCGCCAGATCACGCTGCAGCTCGGCGCGCGTCGCTCCGCCCGCTGCAACCCGCAGCAGCACCAGATCGGCAATCGACAGGTGCGGTGTGGGGCCGGACAACGGCCGTTGTTGTGCTGTGCGCGCTGGTGTCATCGTGCCGGTCTCCCGCTGGCGAATCAGCCGAGGAATTGGAACAACTGTCAGGCATTGCGCGGCCGGTTCCAAGGGCCGCATCGCCGCCTTGATCCGCTGTCCCGCTGCAATCACAGGTGCACCGTCGATCGAGCGCGCCCGTGCGAACAATTGCTCGTCCGTCTGGCTTTCGCCGTGCTGGCGCCAAAATAGCGACACCTTGTTTGCCGCATCATAGGACCGGGCGGGAAATAGGTTTTGAGGGACTTCTCGATCATGCGCGCTGATGGCCAAGGCCGGTACGCCCAACGTGCGGCCGATTCGCGGATCGTTAGCATTAACGCCGAGTTAACGGATTTCGGTCAATGATCAGGGCGTCCGCACATCCTGTGCTGGGGGTAGCTAGTATGTATCGCGTTGCGCTCACGGCCGGACTGGTCACGGCTCTTGCCGGTTGCAGTCTGGGGTCTTCATCCATTTCATCGGGCTTTGCTGACACCAGCAAGGACACCGCGTCCATTGCCAAGCCAAGCGCCAAAAGCGTCGGGCTCGGCGGCGATCCGGCCGCGCCGCGCGGCTTCCAGCTTGCCAAGCTCGACGACAAAGCCCCGGCTGGGACGTTTGAGAAAGCGCCAGAAGGCATTCTCGCCGACCGGGATTATTCGCGAACGCTGCTCGACGCGCAGATGGCGCGCGATGTGATCAACGCGTACCGCAAAGAAAAGGGCCTGAAGGCACTCAAGCTCTCACCCGAGCTGACCGAAGCGGCCAAGGCCCATGCCCGCGACCTTTCGAAGTGGGATCGCATTTCGCATTACGGCTCGGATGGCTCGAACCCGTGGGACCGCGTTAAGCGCACGGGATATAAAGCCCGCCTGACGGCTGAAAACGTCGGCACGGGTCAGATCGATTTCACGGAAGTCATGCGCGGCTGGAAAGACAGCCCTGGCCACAACAAGAACCTGCTGATGACCGACGCCGATCACATGGGCATTGCGCTGGTGCAAGACCCCAAGACCGAATTCAAGTCGTTTTGGACACTGGTCATCGGCTCGCCGATGTGAGGCTTTTGCCGGGCGAAGGCGTTTATTCCTTCGTCGCGCTGGCGCACCATCGCCGTAAAACCTGATAAAGGCCGGGATCACTCCTGGCCTTTTTGCGTGTGTGCGCCGCCCGGCTCGCAACGCCACACTGTCGATCGGCGGCGGCCTTTTCCAATCGTCTTGATGCGAGATGCATTCCTTCTCCCTTGGGAGAAGGTGCCCCGCCCGGCGCGTTAGCGCCACAGAAA
>JANMOL010000210.1:0-1742 GCA_031369245.1 Hyphomicrobium sp.
GTGGTCGCGCCGGGCATCGCCGAAGCTTTGTTTGCAACCGCGCTCGGTCTGGTTGCCGCTATTCCAGCCGTCGTGTTTTACAACAAGTTTGCAGCCGACAGCTCAGCGATTTCGCAGAAACTGTATGCGTTTTCTGACGAATTTGCGGCCATCGTCTCGCGTCAGATCGACGTCAGGAACTAGCGCATATGGGTGCCAGCTTAAAATCGGGAGGCGGCGGCGGACGGCGAAACCGGCGGCAGCGTCACGCGCCGATGAGTGAGATCAACGTCACGCCCATGGTCGATGTCATGCTGGTGCTGCTGATCATCTTCATGGTGGCCGCGCCCCTGCTGCAGGTCGGCATTCCAGTTGAACTGCCAGAGGCCAAGGGCCAGCAGATCCCCGCGCCCAAGAGCGAGCCGCTGGCCGTGACCGTCAAACAAAACGGCGATGCCTTTATTGGCGAGACGCCGGTGACGCTGGATGAGATCGCGCCAAAGCTCAAAGCGATCTCGAAAAACGGCTATGACGAGCCGATCTATGTGCGCGGCGATAAGGGCGTCGCCTATGGCATCGTGATGCGCGTCATGGGCCGCATCCGCTCGGGCGGCTTCAACAAGCTGTCGTTCATTCTGGATGAGGAAAAGGGAGGCTAACGGCCAATGCCGTTCGGGCTTCTCATATCGTTGAGTTGTCACGTCGCGCTGCTCGCCTGGGCATTTGTTTCCATGCGCGCGGTGCAGGAGCTGCCAACGCCCGATACGCCCGCGATCTCGGCCGACATCATCACGCCGTCGGAATTCTTGCGCCTCAAACAGGGCAGCGAAGACGCCAAGAACCTTGAGACGAAGGCCAACGACAAGCCAACACCTGACGACAGCAAGAACGAAACCAAGAAGCCGGATAACGCGCCGCCACCACCGCCGGCCGAAGCGCCGCCGCCGCCGCAAGAGGTCGCCAAGCTCGAGCCTCCGCCGCCGCCGGAGCCGCCGAAGGTCGAGCCGCCAAAGCCGCCAGAAACCGATCCGATCGTCAAGCAAATCGAGCAGCCGCCTCCACCGCCGGAGCCAGCTCCGGGCCCAACGCCCGAGGAGCAGAAATTGCTCGAACAGAAAATCGAGGAGCAGCGCCAGGCGGACGAGGCCAAAAAGAAGGCCGAAGAGGACGCCAAGAAAAAAGCCGAAGACGAGGCCCGCAAAAAAAAGCTCGCCGACGAACTCAAAAAGAAGAAAGCCGAGGACGCCAAAAAGAAGGCCGACGAAGCCAAGAAAAAATTTGATCCCAGCAAGATCGCCTCGCTGCTTGAGAAGGCACCGAATGACGCGGCTCCCAAAGCCTTGGTTGATAAGGACCCGACCAAGAAGGGCCAGCAAGCGGCAGGCACCAGCCAAACTGCAACGGCCACCGGCAAAGAGGCCGGCACCGCGACCGGCACTGATAGCGTGCTATCCGCGCGCGAGCAGGATTTGGTGAAGGGCATGATCAAAGGGCAGCTGGCGCAATGCTGGCGGCTGCCGGGCGGCGGCGGCGGCACGGAAACGCCGGTCGTCACGCTCAGGTGGCGGCTGCGGCCTGACGGCGGACTTGATGGCGAGCCGGCAGTCAAGAGCGCGCCGTCCGATCCCCTCGGCCAAGCGGCCGCCGATGCCGCGATGCGCGCCGTTCGCGGATGCCAGCCGTTTCGCCTGCCGCCCGAAAGCTATGACGGCTGGAAAGACATAGAATGGGTCTTCGACCCCAGACAAATGCTGTAGCTGCCC
>JANMOL010000232.1:0-6587 GCA_031369245.1 Hyphomicrobium sp.
ACCATGATGGGCCCCGGCGATGTGGTGCTCGTCGCGGGCAAAGGTCATGAAACCGGCCAGATCGTCGGCGATCGGACGCTGCCATTTTCCGATCATGACGCATTGCGCCGCGCGCTTGAGGGCCTGTGAGACGATGACCGAACCCTTGTGGACCTGGCATGATCTCGTGGCCGCAGCGGGTGGCATCGCAGACGGCGCGCCGTCACAGGCGATCAACGGCTTTTCCATCGACACCCGCACGTTGCAGCCGGGCGACGTGTTCGTAGCACTCAAAGATCAGCGTGATGGCCATGATTTTGTGACAAGCGCCTTCAAAGCCGGAGCAGCCGCAGCCCTCGTCTCTGCCGCGTATCAACGACGCCACGAAGATGGCGCGCTGATCCGGGCCAGCGCACCGTTGCGTGCCTTGGAGCTTGTAGGCATTGCTGCCCGCGCCCGGCTGTCGCCGGCAGCGCGCGTCATCGCCGTGACAGGCAGCGCTGGCAAAACGGGCACCAAGGAAATGCTGCGCTCGTGCTGTGCGCGCCTTGGAAAAGTCCATGCATCGCAGAAATCTTACAACAACCACTGGGGCGTGCCGCTGACGCTCGCCCGCATGCCGGCGGAAACGCAATACGCGGTCTTCGAAATCGGCATGAACCATGCCGGCGAGATCAGGCCGTTGACCAAGATGGTCCACCCGCACGCCGCGATCATCACGACGGTGGAAGCCGTCCACCTCGAGCACTTCGCATCAGTCGACGGCATCGCCGACGCCAAAGCCGAAATCTTCGAAGGACTTCGGCCGGGCGGTGCGGCCATCATCAAACGCCACAACCCGCATTTTAACCGGCTCCAGGCAAGCGCGCGCGCGCACGGCGCGCATGTCATCAGCTTCGGTTTCGGGCCGGACGCCGATGTCTCAGCGCAAAACTGTCTGCTCGGCGACGACGGCAGCCAGATGACCGTGCGCCTAGCCACCCGGCACATCGCCTATCGCCTGGCCATGCCGGGCCGTCACGTGGCCGAGAATTCCCTCGCCGTCATCGCGGCTCTCGATGCAATCAACGCTGATGCCGAAGCCGCTGTCGCAGCGCTCGCAACCCTGGTGCCGCCAGGCGGACGCGGCGCGCGAACGCTTCTGACCGTGCGCGGGGGCGACGTGCTTTTGATCGACGAGAGCTATAACGCCAACCCGGCCTCGATGCGCGCCGCGTTGATGACACTCGGGGCTGTACCGCGCGCGAAATTCGCAAGGCGGATCGCGGTGTTGGGCGATATGCTGGAACTTGGACCTGAGGCGGCGGCGCTGCACACAGGCTTAGCCGGCGCGGTCGCTGAGGCCGGCACCGACATCATCTTTGCCTGTGGGCCGCACATGAAGGGTCTTTATGATGCCATGCCAGGCGCTATGAAGGGGGCTTATGCGGTGTCAGCCGCCGCCCTCGAAGCGCCGCTTGTGGAAGCCTTGAGGGCCGGTGACGCCGTGATGATCAAGGGATCCAACGGCACGCGGCTGGCGCCGCTCGTCGAGACATTGCAGACGTGGTTTCGAGCTGCAGACGGCGCTTCTTAAGGCGGCCCGCCAAAAGCTCATCAAATCCACGACACGCACTTTGGGGGAAAGCAGAAGACAATGTTCTACGAACTCGTCAACTTCAGCGATCAGATTTCCGCCCTCAACGTGTTTCGCTACATCACGTTCCGCACCGGCGGCGCGATTTTTACAGCATTGCTGTTTGTCATGATGTTCGGACCAGCGATTATCGATCTTCTGCGCGTCAAGCAGGGCAAGGGCCAGCCGATCCGTGAGGACGGCCCGCAAACCCATCAATTGAAGCGCGGCACGCCGACCATGGGCGGGCTCATGATCCTGGCCGGTGTCACCGTCTCGACGTTACTTTGGGGCCAGCTTTCAAACGGCTACATCTGGGTCGTGCTCAGCGTCACGCTGTGTTACGGCGCGATCGGATTTTATGACGATTTCTTGAAAGTATCAAAGCGCTCGAGCGATGGATTTTCCGGCCGCGCGCGCTTGTCGTTCGAAGTGCTGGTCGCGGCCATCGCAGGCTACGTCATGATGAAGCTGGGCCCCGCCGATCTCAGCTCCGCTCTGACATTCCCGTTCTTCAAAGATCTCGTCGTCCAGCTGGGTCCATTTTTCATTTTGATGGCGGTGTTTGTCATCGCCGGTGCTGGCAACTCCGTGAACCTGACAGACGGGCTTGATGGCTTGGCCATCGTTCCCGTGATGATTGCTGCAGCGACCTTTGGCGTCATCGCCTATCTCAGCGGCAATGTGAAGTTTGCAGCCTATTTGCAGATCCACCACGTACCTGGCACCGGCGAACTCGCCGTTATTTGCGGCGCGCTCATCGGCGCAGGCCTCGGCTTTCTCTGGTTCAACGCACCGCCCGCGATGATCTTCATGGGCGATACCGGATCGCTGGCGCTGGGCGGCGCCCTTGGTACAATCGCGGTTGCGATCAAGCATGAAATCGTCCTCGCCATTGTGGGCGGGTTGTTCGTGCTTGAAACGCTGTCCGTTATCATCCAAGTGGCCAGCTTCAAATGGACCGGTAAACGCGTGTTCCGAATGGCTCCCCTCCACCACCACTACGAGCAAAAGGGCTGGAAAGAATCGACGATCGTCATCCGCTTCTGGATCATTTCGGTGGTCTTGGCCTTGATTGGCCTTGCAACACTGAAGTTGCGCTAAGTCGAGCGGGCGGAACGTTGAATTCTGCGATAGATTTTCGGCAATGATTCGCGCCACAACATTTGCTGAAAAATCGGTCGCGGTGTTCGGCCTCGGGGCGTCGGGCAACGCCACCGTGCAGGCATTGCTGGCCGGTGGCGCAACCGTTGCCGCCTGGGATGACAGCGAGGCCGGGCGCGCTGCGGCGGCCAAGGACGGCATACCGCTGGTTGATTTGAGCGCGGCGGACTGGTCGCGTTTTTCATCGCTTGTGCTGGCGCCGGGCGTGCCACTGACCCACCCCGAGCCGCATTGGGCCGTGCTTAAAGCACGCCAATCCGGTGTCGAGATCATCGGTGATGTTGAGATTTTTTGCCGCCAGCGGGCGGCGCAATCGCCCAATGCGCCGTTCATCGCCATCACGGGCACCAATGGCAAATCGACAACCACGGCACTGATCGCGCACATTCTGCGGACGGCCGGGCATGACGTGCAGATGGGCGGCAACATCGGCCGCGCGATCCTCACGCTGGATCAACCCGCCGCCGATCGCGTGCACGTTATCGAAATGAGTTCGTTCCAGATCGATCTGACGCCGGCATTGAAGCCGACCGTCGGCGTGCTGCTGAACATCACACCTGATCATCTCGACCGGCATGGCACGATCGAACACTATGCGGCCGTGAAGGAGCGGCTGGCGCAGGGCGCTGACATCGCAGCCGTCGGGGTTGATGATGCGTGGTGCCTGGCAATCCTGAGCCGCCGGGTTGACCGCGGACCCGTGGTTGCTTTCAGTGCAACGCAATCGATACGCCCGGGCTATAGTATTCTCGATGATGTGCTGGTCTGCAGCAACGGCGATGGATTGGCTGTGAAGCTCGGCCGGTTAGCCGGCATCGCGACACTGCGCGGCGTGCACAACCATCAAAACGCGCTGGCGGCGGTCGCAGCCGTTCGCGAATGCCTAGCAGCCGTTGGCAAGCCGGTCGATCTCGAATGGCAGGCAGCGCTGGAGTCGTTTCCAGGACTTGCGCATCGCATGGAAGAGATCGGGCGTCTTGGCCGCGTGCTGTTTATCAACGATAGCAAGGCGACGAATGCGGACTCGACCGAAAAAGCGCTGCTTTCGTTCCCGCACGACGTGTTCTGGATCGTCGGTGGCAAGGCAAAAGAAGGCGGGATCGAACCGCTCCGCGACTACTTCCCGGGAATTGTCCGCGCCTATCTCATCGGTGCGTCGAGCGCCGAGTTTTCCGATACTCTGGACGGTGATGTCGCCATCATTCCCTGTGGTACCCTTGACGTCGCCGTTGCCCGTGCCGCCTCAGACGCTGCAGCCTATGCCCGGGGTGAAAGTATGTTGTTATATAACGTGCAAGGCGCGATGGGCGTAGGCACACTCGTGCCAGGAACAGGTCCACACCCTTCGGCATCAAAATCCGCTGAGCCGGTCGTCCTGCTGTCGCCGGCCTGTGCAAGCTACGATCAATTCAAGAATTTCGAAGTGCGCGGCGATGCCTTTCGAGCGCTCGTCGCCGCACTTCCGGGTATCACCATGAGGCCAGCCACATGAGATTTGACACATGAGGCTCAGCCGCACCGATAAAAGCCGGTTTGCTGAATGGTCGTTTACGATCGATCGGGCACTTTTGACGGCGTTCATGAGCCTCGTAGGCATTGGCCTCGTGCTGTCGCTGGCGGCCTCACCCGCCGTTGCGCTGAAGAAGGGATTTTCAACCTACTATTTCGTTGAACGTCACGTCGTCTTTGCCGGCCTGGGCGTGGCCGTCATGGCAGCGGTGTCGCTGTTGTCACCCAACGCGATCCGGCGGCTGGCTGTCGTCCTGCTCGGATTGGCGTTGGCCGGTATGGCGGCCGTGCTGGTGATGAGCGCCGAACTCAACGGCGCGCAACGCTGGCTGTCGATTGCGGGATACTCATTGCAGCCGTCCGAATTTGCCAAACCTGCGTTTGTCGTCGTCATGGCGTGGTTGTTTGCGGAATCGCAGCGCCGCCAGGACATGCCAGCCGCGCCCATCGCCATTGGGCTGTGGGCACTGTTCGCAGGCTTACTCGTCGCCCAGCCTGATGTCGGGCAGACCGTGCTGATCAGCATGGCGGCAGGCGTGCTGTATCTGCTGGCCGGATTGCCGCTGATCGGGGCTGTCATACTTGCCGTCGTTGGCGGTGCCGGGCTGTATCTGGCCTATGAAAATTTCGGCCACGTTCACGCCCGCCTCGATCGCTTTTTCAATCCGCTGCCGTTTGAGAATTTTCAGGTTGATCGCGCCATGCAGTCGTTTGCCGAAGGCGGACTGTTCGGCCGCGGCCCCGGCGAGGGCACAATCAAATCAATCCTGCCGGACGCGCATACCGACTTCATTTTTGCAGTGATCGCCGAGGAGTACGGCGTCATCGCGTGCATCGCGCTGCTCGGGCTTTTTGCGTTCATCGTGCTCAAAGCTCTGATGCGGGCGGCCGAAGAACCCAACGCCGCAGACCGCTTGGCGATCCAAGGGCTGGCGATCGTGTTTGGACTTCAGGCTCTGATCAACATGGCCGTCAATATTGGCCTGCTGCCGCCGAAAGGCATGACATTGCCATTCATTTCGGCTGGCGGATCGTCGATGCTGGCGCTGGCCATCACGGCTGGTATGCTACTGGCCTTAACGCGGCGGCGTGCCGACCCGCAGCGCCTTAAAAAGCCGCGGTTGCTGGCGGCGATCGAAGATATCGAATTTCAGGGGCGCGCCGGCACACGATGAATAACCCGACGTCGATCATGCTGGCGGCCGGTGGAACGGGCGGGCATTTGTTCCCGGCCTTTGCGCTGGCGGAAGAACTGCAGCGGCGCGGCATCGCCGTCGATCTGATGACCGATATGCGTGGCGACCGCTACGGCTCCGGTTTTCCTGCACGCGCGGTCTATCAGGTGCCAGCAGCAACGCTGGCCAGCCGTTCTCCTGTCGATGCCGCCAAAACCGCATTGGCCCTGGCGCGCGGGACCAAGGCGGCGCACGCGATCCTCGGCCGCGTCAAGCCCGGTGCTGTGATCGGCTTTGGCGGCTACCCGACCTTTCCGCCACTCGCTGCCGCAAAGTTGCGCGGCATCGCGACGGCCGTGCACGAACAAAACGCAGTGCTCGGGCGCGCCAACCGGTTGCTCGCAAAGCGCGTGACGGCCATTGCAACGTCTTTTGAACGCACCAAGTTTCTTGAAAGTGATTTGGCCGCCAAGGTATCGTTCACCGGCAATCCAGTGCGGCAGTCTGTGATCGCGGCCTCGGCGCGAGCCTATCGCCCTGCTGAAGACGGCGCGCCATTTCACCTGCTCGTTTTTGGCGGCAGCCAAGGGGCGCGCTATTTCTCCGACACGATGCCGGCCGCCTTGGCCGCATTGCCAGTCGTGACGCGCTCGCGGCTCAAAGTTACGCAGCAGGCCCGTGAGGAAGATATGGCACGCGTGCAGGCGGCTTATGCGGCAAGCGGCATCGCGGCCGACGTTGCGCCGTTTTTCCAAGACCTGCCGGAGCGCATGGCGGCGGCCCATCTGGTCATTGGCCGGGCGGGTGCGTCGACAGTCGCTGAGTTAACCGTCATCGGCCGGCCAAGCCTGCTCGTGCCGCTGCCACACGCCCTCGATAACGACCAGCTCAACAATGCACGGCGCCTTGAAGAATCAGGCGGCGGCTGGTGCGTCGAACAAAAGGATCTGACCGCCGATCGGATGACCGCAGAGGTACAGCGTCTCATTGCGGCACCCGGGGCCCTTGCAGCCGCAGCGCAGGCCGCTAAAAGAGCCGGGCGCGCCGATGCGGTTGTCCGGCTGGCGGACTTTGTGCTGGCGCTGGTGCCGCATCGTGATGCCGGGGCCGGCGCGGACGTGCGCCGCTCTGCCCCCCGCGCCTGA
>JANMOL010000309.1:0-2832 GCA_031369245.1 Hyphomicrobium sp.
GTCACGCGCGACTGGCGCGAGGAGTTGCGGTTGCTCGAATACGGGCAACGGTTGCGGCACCGGCCCGGTGGCAGGCGCCGGCGCCTGAGCCAGTGCGGCACCCGAAGCGAACATCAGAACGGTGAGGCCGAGGCCGAGAGAGCGCATGACAAAGTCCTTGAGAACAGGGCGAGGGTTGAGCGGGGCAGCGTGCGAACGGCGCGCGATTACGCGTCAGGGTGACTTTTGAACCGGTGCGCTCTGCGGCGCTTCGATAACGATATCGGTTGGGTACGAGTAGACAATCTTCAGAACCGGTTCGCCCTTGCCCGACAGCGCGGCCACCACATTCAACGCTGGCAGCCCGCTGGCCGGATCGACGTAAATCGTGCGTGCGAGCGTTTCCTGCGCATCGGCGGCACCGGCTGCAGCGGCCTTGTCCGACGTGCGGTAAGCAACATAGTCCTTACCTTCAAACGCGGTTTTGCCGAGACATTCAAAGACGCCAAGCTTCTGGGGTGCGCTGACGGCTGCCGAGACTTCGGCCGAAATCGACTGTGAGAACTGCGGCAGAAGTTCTTCGAACGAACCGCTGCTGCCAGCAAAGGCGCGGCCGTCAACGAACATGGTCTGCTGCTCGCCCGGCATATGTTTGCCGACCACCGTCTGCAACATGCGGCCCGGGGGGATGTAATCGACGGTCATCCTGACCGGGCCTTCGACGGTGCCCTGGTCCATCGCGACGCGAAAGGCCTTCGACGCGCGCTGCTTTTCAAAAGCTGCCGAAACGTCTTTCGAACAATCGTCGGCCAGAGCTGCCGAAGTCAGCGCCATGCCGCTGGCGATGATAGCCAGGGTGCTGCCCGCGCAGCTGCGCAGTGACCAGGTCGAGACGTGCCGCATGCGATCCTCCCAAGAGTATTTTGGGGCGTTATACGCACAGATCAGCCAACTGCGATCTTAAACTTCTGAAAGGTTTATCGGGGCGGCAGGTCCGTGCCTGTCCCCGTCCTAACGGAGAGTGGGGGGCAGTCGTCTACTTCTTCATCTTCTCGCGCATGTTTTCGCACGGGTCGCCGCGCTCGGACCGGGCCGTGAAAAAGATGTAATCGGCAGCCGGTTTGCCGTCGGGATCGCGCGGCACATAGGTTTGCGGATCGTTTTGACGATCCTCGACTTCGACAAACATCACCGAGATGACCGTTTTGTCCGGCGCGCGGCTGTGGATGTACCACGGTACGCCGCGGTCGGTGCGGACGTGGCCGTTACCGGCGATCAGGACGGCCGCGCCGTATTTGTCGGCCGCCTTGAGCACGGCGTCAGCGAGGCTGGCGTCGCGGTAGCGTTGTGCATACGCCATACCGCCGAAGGCTTCCTTGGGCATCGCACCGCAATGGGCTTCTTCGATCTCCGATAGCGATGCGTCATCGAGTTTGGCGCCGAGGGGAACATCAAGCCTGAGGCGGGCGCGTTCGCTATCGGGCAACGCCCCCTCGCCGCCCTTGGCGACGTTCATGATGGCCGCGCGGGTCACGTCACCGGCGGTGATCGGCAGTTTGGCGTCGATGGCCGCTTGGAACAGCGGATCGTAGCCATCCTTCATCCAGCCGGATTTATCCCAGTCGAGCACACGCTTGAGCTCAGCGACGGTGGCTTTGTCAGGCGAGCGCGCTGTCAATTCTGCAAAACTGTCGAGCGCGGGTTGCTGGTCGGCGCGCAGCTGTTCGAACACGATCGGACGTCCGGCCAGCGCGGCTGCTATCCATTGCGCGCGGCGCCGATGATGCCCGGCGTTGTCGTGGATTTCGCCGAGCGCAACGAACGGGGCCGATTTCAAGGCAGCCAAGATTTCGGCTTCGCTGACAAGCGCGTTAAGCTTGGCCGACCAAGCTTGGCCCTCAAGCGTATGGCCATCTGCACGGGCGCTTTGGCCGGCGCTGAGCGACGGTAAAACGATCGCTGCAGCGATCGCAGCGATCAATGCGACGGCCGCGAACAGCTGCCATCTGAAAAGCATCAAACTCACCGCTCTCTCAGCCCCTTCTCGCCCTTCTGGGCGCGCATCATGTTGGTGAAGCGGGTGAACAGATAGTGGCTATCCTGCGGGCCGGGGCTGGCCTCGGGGTGATGCTGGACGGAAAACACCGGGCGGCCGTCGAGCTGCAATCCGCAATTGGAGCCGTCGAACAGCGAGACGTGGGTTTCGACGACGCCGTTGGGCAAGCTCTCGCGATCCACCGCGAAGCCGTGGTTCATCGACACGATCTCGACTTTGTTGGTGGTGAAGTCTTTGACCGGGTGATTGGCGCCGTGGTGGCCCTGGTGCATCTTTTTGGTGGTGCCGCCAAGCGCGATGCCGAGCATCTGGTGACCGAGGCAAATGCCGAACACCGGCTTGCCGCTGGCGACCAGCTTCTTGATTTCGGGCACGGCGTACTTGCCGGTTTCGGCTGGATCGCCGGGTCCGTTCGACAAGAACACGCCGTCGGGTTGGCGGGCCAGAACGTCCTCGGCCGTGGCGGTCGCGGGCAGCACCGTCACCTTGCAGCCCGATGACGCAAGGCAGCGCAGAATGTTGATCTTCAAGCCGTAGTCGATGGCGACGACGTGGAACTCCGGGGCCTCGTTGCGGGCATGGCCTTTGTCCCAGGCCCAGCGCATTTCATCCCAGGTGTAGCTCTGGCCGGTCGTCACATCGGGCACCAGATCGAGGCCCAAAAGACCGGGCCAGGCCTTGGCTTCCTTTTTCAGCTTCTCAATGTCGAATGTGCCCGACGGCTCGTGGGCGATGACGGCGTTCGGCATGCCCTTGTCGCGAATGCGGGCCGTGAGGGCGCGGGTATCGACGCCGGT
>JANMOL010000343.1:0-1692 GCA_031369245.1 Hyphomicrobium sp.
TTTCTGCTGCGCCCACTCGTCTTTGTCAGCGAGCAGAAATAAAGCTGGAATGATGATGAGCAGGCCAAGCGCATCGGCGCAATACCAGGTGAACAGCACCGTGAGGAAGTCAGCGCCGTACGCTGTGTGTATAACAGCCGCGCCAGCGACCGACGGCAGAATAGGCCCGAAAAAGCCAGCGATAAGGCAGAATTTCAGCAAGCCGCGGCCGTACGTGAAATTCAACGCCTCCGGACAGAAGCGCTGGATCAGCCGGCACGTCAACAAAGCTTCGGTAGCATTGATGATTGCAAAGGCGATGCACGCCGCCAGCACATCGCCCATCACGTACATCACTGCACAATTGATGACGGCGCCAAAACCGAGCATCGCGCCCCTCGTGCCTCGCCGGGACGTCGATAGCAGTGCTGCGCACAAGATCCCGTTGGCTGGCCAGATCGCCGCCGCATTGCCCGCTTCCCGCGTCAGCTCTGTGCCAATCGCAATGGCAACGCCGTAGACGATGACTGTCGCAGTCACCAAGCCGATATCACTCAGGGAACCTATTCTTTGGCGAGCAAAAGCACCAAGAGCGGTGCTGATACCGCTCAGATATTCTGCGCGGCGTTTGCACGCTATCGCCAGCTGCTCGACGCGCGCGCGCATCTGCAGCCTATGAATTTCCTTGAGCATGGTGGCCGGACTCAGTTTGCAAACATTAGTTTAACGTCGATGACACGATGGGGTTGTCATACGCTGGCGTGAGCAGAGGGTCGTTGGCGGAAAGCGGTTGTAAAAACTTAACGCCGATACGATCTTTTTGAGACCATGTGACAACACCCGCGAGACAGCGGGCATCGGCGAGTTGCACCGAGACTTGCGTTCCAACGGGACGGTTGTGACAAGTCGTCAAACCCATGCCGCCTGCTGAAATATCTCTGAGTGTCGCGCGGTCGCGCTTGCCGCCGCTCTCGAGCCAGACTTGCCAGCCGACGGCGCGGCGTTCGTTACGGCGATGATCAAGCCACCCTGGCACAAACACGGTGCCATCGTTGCGCACGCAAGGACTGTTGCCGCTTTTTGCGTCGTTGATCAATCTGTGGATCGATATCAACTGATTTTTCCGAACGGGATCGCCGGCCGATTCCACGTCGTAGAGCAGATGAGCCACAATGCTGGCAAGAGCACAGACCCGCTGCCAGACATCGGCGAGTTGAACAAGTTCGAGGTGTCCTGCATTGCCGTCGTCCTGCACGAGAGCCGGTAATCCTGACAGGCCGCGAGCAAACGTGACGCGGGTATAATAGTCATGCAACCCGCTTATTAAACCGGAATGGCCAAGCGCTGGAGCTAAGCCAGCAGCCACGGCGGGGAATATCAGGGGGTCGGCTGGGATATAAGCCAATGGCCGGCTGACATTTTGCAGCCTTATTCCCTGTGTTCGCGCGCTGACAATACTGGCGAATGCCACTGTCAATTTAGCGGAGCTATAGAACTCGTTCAGTAATGAGCGAAGCAGTATCTCCTGCTGCAACGTCAATCGCGACCGATCAAAGCCAAGGGGATTGTCGTCAAGGGTTTGCCGTTGCGACGTGCGTGCTAAAACAGTCCTGAACCTCAACATCCTGTTTACTCCTAATGCCATTGGCATGACGGTAGATAAAATTTGTGAATGAATTGTAGGATGTCATTTATATTTCGCAGAATTGGCAG
>JANMOL010000349.1:0-3974 GCA_031369245.1 Hyphomicrobium sp.
CGTCGCCGTCACCAGCCACAAGGACTAAAACGGCCGTCTCAGCCCGGACGACGCCTTAGTTGTGCCCGTAGTGGCGACGGTCGCGTCGTGAGGGATACTGGCGGCTATCGCGGACGATCCGGCCGGTGCGCCAATCGCGAACGGGCGTGCCGCTCAGCGCGCCGTAGGTTGCCAGGAGGTCGGCATCATAGGCATTGGTCGGACCGCCTGCGCGGGCATTGCCGCGCGCCGATTCAACCTCACACAGCGTATTGGCCTGGCCAGCCACCGGCGCGATGATCAGCGCCAGGCCTGAGGCGACAGCAGCCCATGTCAGCTGGCGCATTGGAAGCGTTGCAAACAGTGCCATCGTGGTCTCCGTTTCTGCCGGCTAAAAAGACCGGCGCTCAAGACTGATTACGCCCTCGCGTGTGATGCTGTTACGTGGGGCCAGTCACGGGTCCGTGCAAGGCCTGACGGCGCATGATGGCACACCGCGGAGGCGGAAAAAAATTCAGCGAAGCGGCCATGCCTGATGCGCCCTTATTATTTTGCCTTCTTGTCTTACGGTGTCACGTCGCGCACCAGTCGTATCCCGATCAGGATGTGCTTCAGGTGCGCCGGACGGCTATGGCGCGCGGCCGGGCGGCAGACCCCGCAGCCTTTGTCGTCCCACGACCCGCCTTTGACGATGGCGCGGCCGGGCCCATCCTCCGTCGCGGTCCATTCATAAACCTGGCCCGCGCCGTCGAGCACGCCGAAGGGGCTCGCGCCCTGCGGGTAATGTCCCGCTTCAACCGTATCAAACGGCCCGGCATCGTGGCTGTTGAGGCGCAGCGCATCGAACGCATCGCCCCACGGAAAGCGGCGGCCATCGCGGCCGCGCATGGCCTTTTCCCATTCGATTTCGGTCGGCAGCCGCCAGCTTGCGCCGGTCACCTGTGACAGCCACGCGGCATAGGCGTGCGCGTCATCAACACTGACCAGCACGACGGGATGGCCGGCCCGGCCTAACGGCACGACGCCGCCAACCCACGCGTGACGGCGCGTGCGTTCAAAGGCATGGATTAAGCCGTAACTTTGCCAGACCTCGGCCGTGACATTGGGCGCGGCGTGACCCGAGGCCGTGATAAATGCGGCGTACTCGGCATTGGTCACTGCTGTGCGCATAATGGCAAAGGCCGCGACGTCAACGCTATGGCGCTCCGGCTCGGCCTCGTACCAGCCTTGCTCGCGGGTCACGGAGTGGCCGTAGGCGGATGTATCGAGCGTGTAGGCGGCTTCGCGCTCAGCCGCATCCGAGCCGGCGATCGCTGCGCCAGCGGGGATCATCACCGTCTGCGGGATCGCCACATCGCCAGCGAACGCGTCGCCAGCGAAAGCGTGGCCAGCGGTCAGCAGCCCGGCAATCGCCCCGGAAATCGACAGAGCCACGATCACGCGGCGCGCGGCACGCATGGAACAATCTCTCCGCGTTATGTCTCGGGTTATCTCGCAACGGCTTTGGCCGCCACGCCAAGCGCGGCATGGCACGCTGGATTTCCAGAATTGGTTGAGTGCCGCCTCACCGCACAAACGAAAGGCCTAAACGAACCGCCCGAACGAAAAGTCCAAACGAAAAGCTGAAACGAACCGCCCAAACGAAAAGCCCCGAGGCGATCCTTGCGCTATGGCAGAGGTGCCTACGGGGCTCGTTTCCGTGGATGGACTGCCCGGAGTAAAACCGGGCTTTTTGAGCGAGGCTCTGGCGAACCTTTTACAGCTGCCGCCCTCGTTTGAAGGATCCAAATTGTGATTGTTGCGGCTGTCGCTAGCGTTGCCAACGTCTCAGCGTCACTAACCAAGCCGCGACCCCGACTGAATGCGAGGTCTCGTTGTACCGGGTGGAGTCATCCTTCCTCCGTGACCTGTTGCGCCGCGTGAAATTCCCGCCTCGAACCCTTGCGGTCCTGCCGGTTTCAGCTGAGGGTTTAGCGGCCCATCGGCCGGGATCCATCTCGCTCAAAACGTCGGCGGAGGCGGCTTCACGTTTCAGAGTGTCTGCTTCAAAAAGCGGCACGTCAAGCGCTGTTGTGATGTCCTTCAATCACATTATCAACGCTTCATTAAAGCCCGCTTCACGTCACGACGATCACCCATCATTCCGCGATCGGGCAGGCTTTATCGCACGCCACATCTTCACGTTTTTCAACCGTGCCCTTGAAGATCGAGACGGTCTCGCGGACACACTTGGCGCCGTCTTTCACGATGCGCACGATGGCATCGCCCTTCTTGGCTTGGCACAGCGGCTCGGTGGTCGCTTCCGCAACGCGCACAAGCTGTTCGGAACCGCGCGACTGCGGCAGCCCGCTGGTCTCGGCCGCAACGGCCTGCGAAATAATAAGATCCATCAAACTGGCAGCCTGCGACGACGGCTTGGGCAATTGATCAAACGCGATCCACTCGTAATTGACCTGACCCTTGGCGCCCGAAACCTTAATCGAAATGTCGCCGGTCTTGGAGCACGATCCGACCTCAACGCGTGACGCCGCCGCGGTCACGAGTGAGCGGTAGTCGATTTTGCAATCCCAATTTTTTTCAAGCAAAGCTGCCTGATTGAGGCGATGCTCGACCTGATCGAACGGCACGCCGTTTTTCCAGGAGAAATACAAGTTGCGCGCGGTCGGAACGGCGGCTGCGACCGACACCGCCAGCACGCCGAATTTAATCAGCGACATGGTGTGGTTTACCGGCTGGGCAAGCGCTGAGAATTTGGAACGGCTCGGGGTATCTGACATGGCAAAGGCCTCGGTGAAGACGGGGATGGCGTGGGACATCGTGAGCGCTCACTATAACGGGGTTATGGCGAGACACCTACAGCGTCGATGTTGAACGGGCCTTGAGCGCCGGGTTCATCCGCCATTCATCGCACGCTTCATCGCGGCAAACTCTAAAAAGACGGGCCGTCTTGCAGGCATTGCATGACCACATTAAAGTACCAGCTACCAGCAGCGCGGGAGGCGGTGGTGGGCTTTGTCGCCACATGAGGGGCTGCCATGACGACTTACCGTCTGCTCGCCGCGGTGATTGGCTGGGGCGCACTGGCGTTGCAATACTGGCTGATGATGACGGCCGACGCACCAACGGATCTAGTCAATCGGACCATCAATTTCTTCAGCTATTTCACGATCCTGACAAACATCATCGCGGCGCTGGCCATGACAGCCCCGCTCATGGCCCCAAGTTCGAGCCTAGGCCGTTTCTTCGATAAACCCGGCGTTCGGACCGCCATCGCGACCTACATCATCGTGGTGAGCGTGACTTATCACCTGCTTTTGCGCGATCTTTGGGATCCGCAAGGATTGCAGAAAATTGCCGACTATGCCCTGCACTATGGCACCCCCGCTCTGTTCGTTCTCGATTGGCTGTGCTTCGTGCCAAAGCGCGAAGTGGCTTGGACTGCCGCAATAAAGGCGCTTGCCTTTCCGCTGCTCTATCTCGGCTGGACGCTCTATCACGGAGGCTGGAGTGGTTTTTACCCGTATCCCTTTGTCGATGTCGGTGCACTCGGTATCGAAAAAGTCGTGATCAACTCCGGCGGCTTGACAGCCGCGTTTCTGGTTCTCTGCCTTACCCTGATCGCACTCGGTAAATTCCTCAGCCGGGTATTTGGCGACCGCGCGATAACCGCTTAGACAGCAAAAAAATTGGCGGTTGGCTGGCATCTTGCGCTCTTATGCTGGCACGCTTTGCCTGCCGGCCGTATTGCCCGTCCAGGTTCACTCAGCTAGAACCCTGACGACCGGTTATCGGTGTTCTCACGATCGCCAGGAAATCGGGCGTAAACATCTCCGCATTTGACGGAACATGCCATGCCTGCCGTCATGAGGATTGGCCCTTACCGCTTCTTCTCCTATTCTGGCGACGGTGGAGAACCCGTCCACATTCACGTCGAACGGCCCCGCGATCTGGGCGGTGGTCAGGGCCGCAGCTTGGGCGGTGCTGAGCGCGGCAAA
>JANMOL010000372.1:0-6502 GCA_031369245.1 Hyphomicrobium sp.
ATTGCCAAGCCGGCCCCTGGCTCAGCGGTCGCTGGCGCTGCAGCCGGCGCGCTCGCCGGTTGGGCCGGCTCTGCATCCGGCTGCGCAATGGCGGCCGGCTTTGCGTTGGCTTTTGCTGGCGCTTCGAGCGTCGCGCCCTCAATGACAACGGGCGGCAATTCGTTGACTGCTGCCTGTTGCCCGGCATCCTGGGCGCGCGCTATCGGCGCGAAGGCGGCCAGTGTCACGACTGAAATGGAAAGCAGTAGTCTGGTTTTATGCGTCATCGTGGATCCCCCGTCGGTGGTGACTGGGCGGAAAACGCAGCGGCTACGCCTGTGTCGAATGCTCTCCGAAACGGTGCGATTACTGCACCGATCAAAGATGTTCGCGAACTAATCGGCTTGAAAACTCAAGACCCACGGCATTGCTGATGCGGCTCCTCGCCGGTTTGCATCAGTCGCCACGACGGGTGTCCGCTCTTCTGCACGCCCCGCGCAGAGGATGGGCGACGTGTGCCGGCAGGTCTCCTGGCTCGCGGCTCAGACGCTTTTGCCAGCCTTCCCGAAGGATCCAATGCGGACCGTTTAGTGGCATATGTGGCAACAGCTCGCCGCTTACAGTTGCGGGGGCAGCTCCGGAATTGCGCGTTGCCGCGCTCACCGTATTCCCATTTTCACCGGTCTGCGTTGCCACAGCCCGGAACCTTCACAATTTCAAAGGACCAGAACCGGCGGTCCGCGTCAAGCGGTCTGCATCGCGTGTGGCGCAAAAGCCCCGCGTCATCGGTGCTCAGACGACAGGATCGGGCGGCGTCAACACGACTTCGCTGAGCTTGACGACCGGGCCACCCGGCGTCTCCAAGCCGCGCACGGTTTGGCGGATGCGGACGCCATTCTCATGCTTGAAAAACGTCAACAGGTTGTAGCGCGCGAGCGGTTCATCCTTGTGCGGGATGGCCGCCGAGGCTGATGCGCCGCCAATCACCGGGACTGCGCCGTCGCGGGCCGCAAACCATGTGAGGCTCGACTTGTGGTTATGACCGTGCAGCACTAGTTCCGCCCCGCAGGCCGCAAGCACGTTTGCAAAATGGGCGGCATCTTCCAGCCGGCGGCGCTCACTCGCCATACCGGGCAGCGGCGGATGGTGGATCAGCACAACGCGCACCGTGTCTTCGCCAGCGAGCCGATCGAGCAGCTCGCGCACGACATCGATTTGCTGCGACCCAAGCCGTCCGCACGCGATGAACGGCGGCGTCTCGAATGCCGAATTCAAACCGATCAAGGCCAGCGGACCCACGCGCCGCACAAAAGGAAAAGCCAGGGTTTCGCTTTCGCAGCCCATATAGGCGGCCCAGCGCCTGATGCCGATGTCACCATGCAATGCACTATAGATATCGTGATTGCCCGGGACCACGGTCACCGCTTCAGGCGGGCCGATCGTGTTAAGCCACGAGAGCGCATCGGCATATTCCTGCGGCGAACCAAGATTGATCAGGTCGCCGGTGATGACGATGTGATCGGCACGCAGCGCCTGCGCGTCCGCGATCAGACGATCCGCAACCGCCTGCTGGTGCACTGCGCGCCGGCCGCGCTGCCAATTCAAGTATCCCAAGATCCGCTTGGCATTCCAAAAACGCAGCGGCATCCCGGCACGCGCGGGCAAATGCACGTCCGTCAGATGCGCGAGTGTGAACGTCTGGGTCATACGATCTAAGCTGCGAGCAAGAAGGCCTCGCCCGTGTTCTAGCTGGACCACTGGCAGCTTGCAAAGTTCGCACGAACACGCTCAAACGGCGGGACGGGAAAACGGATGGGGAGCCCGTGGCCGGTGCCGGTCAAAAAAATCATCGTTGGCGGTCTCCAGCGCTATTGGCGCGTCACGCGCGGGCTGACGCTTGGCGCCCAGGGCTGCGTACTCGATAGCCAAAACCGTGTGCTGCTGATCCGGCATACCTACCGTCCCGGCTGGCATTTCCCGGGCGGCGGCGTTGAAAAAGCCGAGACGATCGAGTCGGCCCTGACGCGCGAGCTAGCCGAGGAGGCTGGCATCCTGATCGACGGCCGGCCGCGGCTGTTCGGAATTTACGCCAATCAGCGGCTGTTTCCCGGCGACCACATCGCGCTGTTTGTCATCCGCTCGTGGCGCCAGCCAGCGATACCGGCCCCAAACCGCGAAATCGCCGAGCAGGGCTTCTTTGCAGCCAACGCCTTGCCGGCATTAACCAGCCCGTCGACAACCGCCCGTATCCGCGAAATCCTTGAGGGTCGCGCACCGGCTGATTTGTGGTAGAAGCCGCCGGATCCAACGAGAGTTCATCCCAGCCTATGACACTGCCCATCATCACCCGCGCCGTCACGGCGCACGATACGGCTGCCATTTCAGCTCTGCACGCGCGCGTGTTTGGGCCCGGACGTTTCACGCGCACGGCCTATCGTGTGCGCGAAGGCAAAGGCTTGACGTCGCGCTTCTGCCGCGCCGCCGATCTCAATGGCCGATTGATCGCGACGATCCGCTTGTCCGAAGTGACGATTGGCGGGGCGGGCCATGCAGCCTTGCTCGGGCCGCTTGCCGTTGATCCCGAGTTTCACGGCGAGGGCTATGGCCGCCAGCTCGTCGGCGAAGCAATGGAGCAGATGCGCGCTGCCGGCGTCCGCCTCGTCGTGCTGGTTGGGGACGAGCCTTACTACGGCCGCTTCGGATTTAGGCCGGTACCAGCGGACCAGATTGTCCTTCCCGGTCCCGTGAACCCTGAGCGCATCTTGGCCGCTGAACTTGTGCCCGGCGTGCTCGCGGACTATCGCGGAACTGTTGCCGGGGTTGCGCCCGGTATCGCCAGCACATTTTGAGTCGCTGGCTCAGTCACTGGCTTGCTCTCGGAAGCAACGCTCGACGTGCAGCGCGAAAAGTCGAGTGTGCACGCCACGGTATCGCTGCGGTAGATTTGCCGTCCAACGCTGAGCACGGCGCGGCCTTTGAACAGCACTTCGTTTGCTTCTGGCCGGACTTCGATCACGTCGGCTTCACCGCGAATGGCGTAGGTGGGGGCGATCAGCAGCGCATGGCCGGTCGCAATCGTGATGCCGGTCGTCTCATCGCCAGATTGCTCATCAGCGGCGAGCGCGACGTCGCGCGGCAAGCGGGCCGCGATCGCGTTCGAGGCGAGCAGCAACGACACGATGACACCTAAGCCCAACGACGCTGTCACGCGGCCCATAGACCAGACTTTCGCAAACTCAATTCGACTACGCCGGGTGGGTGAGACTAGAGCTGGCTGATGTCGGACAAACGTCGCAACGGTGGCGGTTTCGCGGAGTTCCGGCGGCGGCTTTAGGCCTGAAACGGATCTTTCATCAGAATCGTGTCGTCGCGCTCGGGGCTGGTCGAGAGCAGCGTCACCGGGCATTCGATCAGCTCTTCGACGCGGCGGACATACTTGACGGCTTGGGCGGGCAAATCGGCCCAGCTGCGTGCGCCGCGCGTCGACTGCGACCAGCCCTCGAAATCTTCCCAAATCGGTTCGATCCGGGCTTGCGCGTTCGATCCCGCCGGCAGCCGGTCGAGCCGCTCGCCATCGAGCTTGTAGCCTACGCAGATGCGCAGCATCTCAAAGCCGTCGAGCACGTCGAGCTTGGTCAAGGCGATGCCGTCGATGCCCGAGACTTTGGCAACCTGGCGCACGAGCACGGCATCAAACCAGCCGCAGCGGCGCTTGCGCCCTGTCACGGTGCCAAATTCATGCCCGCGCTCGCCGATGCGCTCGCCGATCGCGTCATGCAGTTCGGTTGGGAACGGCCCTGACCCAACCCGCGTGGTGTAGGCCTTAGCGATCCCCAGCACATAGCCAACGGCGCGCGGGCCCATGCCGGATCCTGTGGCGGCCTGCGCGGCAACCGTGTTTGACGACGTGACGAACGGATAGGTGCCGTGATCGATATCGAGCAGCACGCCTTGCGCGCCCTCAAACAGGATGCGCTTGCCTTGACGGTAAGCGCTGTCCAGCAGCTCCCACGTCACATCCATATACTGCAGGATTTTTGGGGCAATTTCGGTCAGCTCGGCGATCATTGCCTGTTTGCTGATCTCGGGCTGGTTGAGACCGCGGCGCAGGGCATTGTGATGCACCAAGATCCGATCGACCTTGGCACCCAACGTGGTCAGGTTCTTGAGGTCCTGCACGCGGATCGCGCGGCGGCCGACCTTGTCTTCATACGCCGGTCCGATGCCGCGTCCGGTCGTGCCAATTTTACCGGCGCCGTCGGCGGCTTCGCGCAGCTGATCGAGTTCGCGATGCAGCGGCAGAATGAGTGTGGCGTTCTCGGCGATCCGCAGATTGTCACGGCTGACGGCGACACCCTGTTTGCCGAGCCGCTCGATTTCGGCGCACAGCGCCCACGGGTCGATCACGACGCCGTTGCCGATGACGGCCAGCTTATTGGGACGGACGACACCCGATGGCAGCAGCGACAGCTTGTAGGTGTTGTCGCCGATGACCAGCGTGTGGCCGGCGTTGTGCCCGCCCTGGAACCGCACGACCACATCGGCGCGCTCCGACAGCCAGTCGACAATTTTGCCTTTGCCTTCGTCGCCCCACTGGGCGCCAACTACCACGACGTTGGCCATGACCGGTTTCCTCGCGTCTATCTTCTTGGGGCGCGCTAACGCGCCGCATCTCACGATTTGGCCCCGGCAAACGTCCGCCAGGGCCAAGCTGTTTTCCAGTCCAACTTATAACCGGGATTCGAGCCTTGTGAGCGATTGTTTAGGGGCCGTACACGATCGACTTCGCCGCAGGCCAGGAAACTCTGTAGCCATAATCGAGGACTTTTTCCTCGTCCGGCTCGAGCTTGGCTTCAAATCCGATCACGCCGCGCTGATCATCGACGTTCAGTTTGCTGGGTACCGATTTGCCGGTCAACTCGACTTTGATGTCCTGATGGGACGACACCGGAATGCGGTCCAAAACAGAAAACTGGATCGGCCGTTCGTGCAAATTCTTGATGGTGATCCTGAAATCGCGATTGTCGGTGCGCGAGGTTGAAATCAAGCCCGTCTCGCCCCGCTTTTCCTCAATGACGGCATGCCGGACCTTGACCTGATCATCAACACCAAAGCCAAGATCGTGGTCTTCGCCGGGCGGCAATAGCGGCATTGCTCCCGTGCCAACAAACGTCCCGTCGCGAAACAGATACACTTGCCCCGGCAGCAGCGGCGTCCCCTTGGCAATCTTGAACGTGGCATAGAGATAGGCGTTTGGATCGGCCTTTGGAACCGAACGGCTGGACAATACCGGCTCGAGTTGATCGGTCACCAGCACCACGCGCTTGGCTTCGCCGGTTGCCAGCACGGCGACTTTTCCGGGGACGGCAAACGTCGCTTCGAACGGCGCCGAGGTCAGCGCGGCGATCGTCTCGGTCGCAGGCACCATTTCGGGTGCTGCTGCGACCGGCATGTCGATGCCGGCACGGCCTTCGGCCATTTCGTCTTGCATTGGTGCGGCCTGCGACTTGGCCTTGCTGCGCAGCGCGGCGGGCGGCACGGGCTCGGGTTTGACTTCAGGCTCGAAGGTCACGGTCTGCGTCACGGGAACTGGCGCTGCTGCTCCCTGCGAGGGCCGCGCGGTCGAGAGCTGTAACGTCACGTTGTCCCAATTTTCGCCGCTGTGCTGCGTGATCGCTGCCCGGCGCGCCAGATCGAGTTTCGGCGATGCGGTCTTTGATCCGGTTTGCAAGCGCGCATCATAGATCGGCGCCCAGTGGGCCGCCATGATTTGATAGCGCACGGTCACATCGGCTTCGAGCGGGCTGCCAGCGTCGACATAGACCCTGACTTCCGTTTGCTCGGTTTTTGCTGGAATGAGCGCCGACAATCGATTTTCGAGATCGGAAATTTTGCGGTCCAGATCGCGCGCCTTGAACTGGGCCTCGATTTGCAGCCGGGCGGCATCCGTTGTGCCTTGCGTGATGATCGACAGAATGCGTGCCCAATCTTCGCCACCCACCGGCGATCCCGCAGCCGGCGACGGCCGCACGGGTAATTGCGCGAGGTTGCTGATCAGCGCCTTTTGCGTCTCTGCGGCTTGCACCTGGGCGTCGATCGCCGCCTTCTGGTCTCGCAGCACTTCGAGCTCATCCTCGATCCGCTTGCGCTCGACATCGGCTGCCTGGCTCTCGGCACGCGCCAGCAGCCGCCGGTTGGTATCGACTGATCCGATATCGAGCTTGCCGGTCGCCTTGCCTTCCACACGGATCGAACCCGGCACGGCGCTGGCGGGCAGATCGTTGATGATGATCGTATGCTCGCCCTTGTCGATTTTGACTTTGGCAACGCGGGTGATTTCCGCGCCTGACAAGAACACCGTGACGGCATCGACCCGCGACGACGCCGAAACGTCGAGCGCTGCCGCTTGTCCTGCCGTGATGATCAGCCCAGCAACCGAAACGGCCATTCGCTTCATAAGTGTATCCTGTCGGCAAAAGGGGTGTGTGCAGCCCGGGGTGCTCTGGGTCCATGAGCGGGTTGG
>JANMOL010000381.1:0-5739 GCA_031369245.1 Hyphomicrobium sp.
GCGGTGCGCGAGATGTTGCCGCCGAACCTGTTGATTTGCGCCAGCAGATACTCGCGTTCGAAAATTTCGCGCGCTTCGCGCAGCGGCAGCGACATCAAGTGCTCGGCCCCGCCGTTGACGGGCAGCGGCACGTTCGAGCCAATTTCCTCGGGCAGCATCTCGGCGGTGATGACGGCGTTGGGTTCACCGCCCGCCAGGATCATCAGCCGTTCGACGTTGTTGCGCAGTTCGCGGACATTGCCCGGCCAATCATGGGCCTGCAGCACCGCGATCGCATCCTCGCCGATGCGGCGCGGCGCCAAGCCTGAAGCTTGCGCGACCTGCCCGACAAAGAACTGGATCAGTTCAGGAATGTCTTCGCGCCGCTCAGCCAGGCTCGGCACGCGCAACGTCACGACGTTGAGGCGGTGATAGAGATCTTCGCGAAAGCGGGCTTCGCGAATTTCCTGTTCGAGATCGCGGCTGGTCGATGAGATGATGCGAACATCGACGGAGACTTTTTGCGAGCCGCCGATGCGCAGGAACTTTTGTTCGACCAGCACCCGCAGAACCTTGCCCTGGGTTTCCATCGGCATGTCGGCCACTTCGTCGATGTAGAGCGTGCCGGTGTGGGCTTCTTCGAGCGCGCCAACCTTGCGCGGGCCGCCGGTTCTGTCTTCGGTGCCAAACAATTCTTCTTCGACGCGGTCGGGCACCATGGCGGCGGCGTTCAGCACCACGAACGGGCCATCGGCGCGCAGCGATTTTTGATGCAGCACGCGGGCGGCAAGTTCTTTGCCAGTCCCCGACGAGCCTCGGATCATGATGCGGCTGTTGGTCGGCGCGGCCTTTTCAAGGTGGCCTTTGAGTTGATTGATGGCCGGTGATTTGCCGATCATTTCCGCCGACACGACCGAGCGCTCTTTCAATTCGCGCACTTCGCGCTTCAACTGCGAGGCTTCAAGCGCTCTGAGCGCCACGAGGTTCAAGCGATCGGATTTAAAGGGCTTCTCGATATAGTCGTAGGCTCCGCGCTTGATCGCGGTGACGGCTGTTTCGATATTGCCATGACCGGAGATGATGACGATCGGCAGATCGGGATAAGTCCGCTTCATCACCGAGATCACCTCGAGGCCATCGAGCCGGCTGCCCTGCAGCCAGATATCGAGAATGACCAGGTGCGGGCGGCGATCCTCGATCGCTTTCAAGGCTTCGTCGCTGTCGCGCGCCAGCCGTGTCCTGTGTCCTTCGTCCTGCAGGATCCCCGATACCAGATCGCGGATATCGGCCTCGTCGTCGACGATCAGAATGTCAGATGCCATCTCTCGGCTCCCTAGTCTTCGCTTTGAGGTATCATGCTCCGCCCGCTGCCAGAGCGGCGGGCGCAACTTTTGCAGTCATTTGTTCGTGAGATGCGGGTAGCTTGATGGGCAGCGTCATGCGGACCAAGGCGCCGCGCGTTCTCGTGTCGCTTAAAGGCGCGTCTTCGAGCGTCAGTGTACCGGCATGCTGTTCAACAATCTTTTGGACGATGGCCAGGCCGAGCCCGGTGCCTTTGGCTCGCGTGGTCACGTAGGGTTCGAGTAGGCGTGCGCGATTTTGCTTGGGCAGTCCGACGCCGTTGTCGATGACTTCGATGGCCACGCGGTCGACCGACGGCACCAGGCGGACCTCGATTTCGCCGCGGTAGCCGCCGGGCCGGCCTTGCGCCTCGCTGAAGCCTTCGATGGCTTCGGTGGCGTTTTTCACAAGGTTGGTGACCGCCTGCGACACCAGCCGGACATCGAACCGGGCGCGGACCGGCGTGTTGGGGATCACCAGCTTGAAATCGATGTCCTTGTTGCTCTCACGGAACAAAATGGCCGGTTCTTGAATGGCGATCCGGATATCCTGCTCCATCATCTGCGGCTGCGGCATGCGGGCGAACGAGGCAAACTCATCGACCATGCTTTTGATTTGCCCGGTTTGGCGTTCGATGGTTTGCGTGAGTTGCTCAAACAGCTCGCGATTTTCGGTCAGCTGCTTACCGAATTTGTTGCGCAGCCGCTCGGCTGAAAGTTGTATCGGCGTCAGCGGGTTTTTGATCTCATGGGCGATGCGGCGCGCGATGTCGGCCCAGGCGCTCGAGTGCTGGGCTTGGACCAGTTCCGAGACATCATCAAACGTCACCACCGAGCCGACGTCGCCCTCGCCTGCCCGCTCGCGCGTGATCTTGACGGCAAACGTCCGCTCGTCGTCGCCAAACTGCTTTTTGACTTCGTGCTGACCTTTGGCCTTGAGGCCCGGCTCGTCGCTGATGGCGAGCAGTTCGGCAAACTCCGGCACCACGGCGGCCAAGGGCTTCCCGACCGCGTCAGTGCTGGCGATGCCCAGCAAGCGCTCGGCCGAGCGGCTGAGCAGCGTGATCACATCGTTGCTGTCGAGGCCGATCACACCGGCCGATACGCCCGACAGCACGGCTTCGATGAAGTTGCGCCGCTCGGTCAACTGGGCGTTGGTTGTCACCAGCGCATTCTGCTGGCCATTGAGTTCGCGCGTCATGTGGTTGAAGGTTTCAGACAGCCGCCGCAAATCGCCCTCGCCGCGTTTTTCCGGCAGCGCAATCATTAAGTTGCCGCGCGATACCTCTTGCGCTCCGGCAATCAGGCGGCGGATCGGCGCGACGAAGCGGCCCGCGAACCACATGCCAGCCCAGATGGCAGCCAGCAGCGCGGTGGTCGAGATCATGAAGTAGATCAAGCCATGCGCAATCTTGAGCCCGCTGCGGGATTTACGCAGCCGGTTGTATTCATCGACGTTCTGCTCGGTGCGCTGCAGATGGCCCATGACCTTGGCGCTGACGCCGCGCGCGACATAGAGATACCGTCCGGGCAGCTTTTCGAGCTTGGCGATCGCCGCAATCCGGTTGCTGCCAGATGACATGAGCAGCGGTACTTGCCCGGCTTCAGCCAGTTTGATCGTATCGACGGGCGGCACGATGTAGGGAATTTTGGGATCGTCGATGGCAAGCACGTCCGGCACGCCTTCGCGATCGATGATGTAGGCGGCCGGCAGATCGCGCAGTCCCGCCTGACCCATCAGAAATTTTTGAAAGGCGTCGGGATCGTTCTTGATGCTGTCGGCTTCGCCATTGATGTCTCGCACCATATTGGCGGCATCGGTGCGGATGATCTGGCCGTGTTCTTCGACGTAGGCTTTAGCGACGTCGTATGAATTATCGACGATGGCGCGCGTCCGGGTCGAGAACCAGCCGTCGAGCGAGCGCGAGAACGTGGTGGTGGCGGCGACCGCGAGCAGGATGGCCGGGAGCGCTGCGATGACACTGAACAGCCCGACGATGCGGATGTGTAATCGCGCTCCGGGAACCCGCGCCTTCCAGGCCCGGATCAGCCCCATGCCTTGCCACACGATAATGCCGAGCATGGCGATGATCAGCGCCGCGTTGATCGCCAGCGCCGTCCAGACCACCTCATTGCGCGGCGTGATGGCGGTCAGACCCGTGAGGATCAAATAACTGGCCAGCGCCGAGATCATCGACAGAACAACAACCGCCAGCCCAATCCAGAAGGCGCGATCCGACGGGTTCAGCGGGCTCTCCGCTTCTTCGATCAGCGTGGCCCCTGGCGACGGCCCGCTCGCCAGAGCGGCGCGCGGCTGAGCGGGCGCTCGTGGCTCGGCCGTTTGCGGTTCGGTGGTGGTGTTGCCGTCGCTCATCAGTGCCGTGCCTTCACGCATAATCCCATGATCGAGCTTGCGAAAAAATGACTGTGGCGCGACCGAAGCGGGCTTCGGCCGGGTGGATCGTGGTCTGCCGCAGCGGACATGTTGGACACCCGCAACACCGCCGCATGAGCCAACAGCCAAACTGTGACATTTTCGCGACAAGTGTGGCTTAGGCCCCGTGTTGATTGGGGTCAAGTTGGAAAAGCCGTTGTGCTAGCTCGGATTGGCCGGGTTGTAGATCGCGCGGTGCTGGCACTACAGGCTGCTGCAATCGGCTCGTGCGCTGTCGCAGCCCAACACGAGTTCGCGCTGGGCCGCAGGGCGATTGTGATCAGCGGGCTTACACTTCGACTGTGCGAAGCACGCGGATGTTGAGATCGCGGATGCGCGATCTGAGCGTGTTGCGGTTCAAGCCGAGCAGTTCTGCTGCACGGATCTGGTTGCCGCGGGTGGCCGCCAGAGCGGCACTGAGCAACGGCTTTTCAACGTCGCGGATGACACGGTCATACAGCCCTGGCGGCGGCAAATCCGAGCCGAACGAACTGAAATAGCGTGTCAGATAGCGCTCGACGGATTCACCCAAATCGCTGCCGTCGCCATCACTGCCGGCCGCCATCATCGGCAACGAGCCGACCAGTTCCTGTTCCACGATCTGGCCGGTCAGCGTGTCCTGCGGATAGAGCGCGACCAGGCGGCGCACGACGTTTTCGAGTTCGCGCACGTTGCCTGGCCATGGATGCGCCTTGAGGCGATCGATGGCCGATGTCTCAATCGATTTTTGGCCCATGCCTTCGCGGCCGGCTTGGCGCAGGAAGTGGCGGATCAGATCGCCGACATCCTCCAGCCGCTCACGCAGCGGCGGCAAGCGCAGCGGCACGACGTTGAGGCGGTAGAACAAATCCTCGCGGAACAGCCCCTGCTGGATTTGGTTTTTGAGATCGCGGTGGGTGGCTGCAATAATGCGGACGTTGGTTTTGATCGGCGTGCGGCCGCCTACCGTGGTGTATTCGCCCTGCTGCAAAACCCGAAGCAAGCGGGTCTGCGCCTCGAGCGGCATATCGCCAATCTCGTCGAGAAACAGCGTGCCGCCTTCGGCTTGCTCGAACTGGCCAGCGGTGCGCGATTGGGCACCGGTGAACGCGCCCTTCTCGTGCCCGAACAGCTCGCTCTCGATCAGCTCGCGCGGGATCGCTGCCATATTGATGGCAACAAACGGACCCTGCCGGCGCTTGCCGTAGTCATGCAGCACGCGCGCCACCAGCTCTTTGCCGGTCCCGCTTTCACCGGTGATCATGACTGTCAGATCGCTCTGCGTCAGGCGCGCCAGAACGCGATAGATTTCCTGCATCGGCGGCGAGCGGCCGATGAGCGGAAGCTCTTCGGTATCGCGGTCACTCGATGGCGCTTGCCGCTTGCGGCCGGGCTCCGACAAGGCGCGCGCCACGACCGCCACGAGCTCGTTGAGGTCAAAGGGCTTGGGCAAATATTCGAACGCGCCCTTCTCAGCGGCGGTCAAGGCGGTCATCAGCGTATTCTGCGCGCTCATAACAATGATCGGCAGATCGGGCCGCAGCTTTTTCATGCGCGGGATCAGATCGAAGGCGTTCTCATCGGGCATGACGACATCAGTGATGACGACATCGCCCTCCCCCTGGCTGACCCAGCGCCACAGCGTCGCCGCGTTCCCCGTTGCCCGCGGCGCATATCCAGCCCGCGCCAAAGCCTGGTTGAGCACCGTGCGAATGGCGGTGTCGTCGTCGGCAATTAGAACCGTGCCTCGAGCCATCGGTGTTCCTCTAGACGTTGTCGGCGGCGGACGTGCGTGGGCGTTGCTGCATGGGCAGTAAGACGCGAAAGACGGTTCGTTTCGGTTCGTTGTCGCACTCGATGACGCCGCCGTGGTCAGAAATGATCTTGGCGACGAGCGAGAGGCCCAAACCCGTACCCGTAGGTTTCGTCGTCACGAACGGGTCGAACAAGTGCGCTTTGAGATGGTCTGGAATGCCAACGCCGTTATCTTCGATCTGGATCATCAGT
>JANMOL010000390.1:0-2881 GCA_031369245.1 Hyphomicrobium sp.
TGAAAATCCGGTCGGCCAGCGGCTGGCCAAACAGCGCCTTGAGATCGAAGGCTGTTGCGTCGCCGTGTGCGAGCTGGATGCGATGGCTTAATCTTTTGGCGGCGACTTTGGCGCGCGCTGTCGCCAGCATTTCGCTCGAAATATCGAGACCGTAGAGCTGAGCATGCGGGTAGAGATCTGCCGCGCGGATGATGTTCCAGCCCGTCCCGCACGCAACCTCGACAACGCTGCCGCCGGCGGGTGGACGCAAATCGGCTATCAGCCGTTGGCGCCAGAACAGGTAGTGTGTGCGCGTCGCATCATAGATATGGCGCTGAACCCGGTATTGCCGGTCCATTTTTTCGGCAGCCGTGCGTGCGGTGAGTGATGTCATATCCAGCCCTCACGCGATTTTGGTGTAGAGGTGGAAGCCGCCATAGATTGCCGAGCGATCTTTGGCATGCAAGCTGGCTGAGCGTTCAGCCTCGTAGTGCCATTGCGCGAGCAGCGGTGCGGTCACCCGGCCCGGTAAAATGGTTTTACGGCCAGCGGTCCGGAAAATGACGCGTGCGCCTGGCCGCGCGGTCCGCGTGATCTGCCGCCACAGCCGGTTCAAGGTATCGTCGTCCATCCAGTCCTGGGCATCGAGCAGCACGAAGCGGTCGAGGCTTTCGGCCGGTTCGGCGGCCAGGAAGTGGATCATGTTTTGCTTGAGCACCTGGACGCGGCTGGCCCGCGTCTTGATGGCGAGAAAGTTTTCCTTCGCGAGATAGGGCGGGCAAGCGCCGCTGGTGGCCGGGCTGCCGCTGCTGGCCGGGTTATAGCTGCGCGCGAACGCCTGCCAGGCGAAATAGTTGTCGTGGATGTCGTGGTCTGTTGCCAGCCGCTTGACGCGCTCGCGCAAGACTTCGGCCATCGGCCGCGTGCCGCCGTCGCACAGGGCATCGTATTGCGCGGGCGGTATTCCAAGCCCGAACAGCGACGCCCGGTGCGCGGTGATCCAGCGCACAATCTTTTTGTCGAACAGCGGATCGAGTTCGGTCTGGTAGATGTGCGTTTGCTCGGCTCGGGTCGTGGCCGTCACCATGCGGGCCGGGTTGCCGCCAAGCATGCGGGCCGCCAAATGCCCGGTGCCGATGAATTTGCCGAGCAGGCCGGAGCGGTAAAAATTGCGCCCAAAGCGGGTGATCCGCCGGCGGCCGGTGAGGTCGCGGCCTTCCCAGTAAGCGCGCGTGGCGGCGTCGAGGTGCGGGGCGATCAGATCATCGTAAAGGCGGGCGTTGCGATGATCGCAGGCAGCGCCAAAAAACCGGAAGAAGGTCATGTGGTTGGGAAGGTGGGTGGCGGCCGCCAGCTTCAAGCGGACGAGCGCGACATGCGTCTCGTTGAGATCAACCGCGGTGATGTGCGATGGGTTGGCGGTCAGGTAGCTGAGCGCGTTGCAGCCGCCCGACGCGATCGTTATTATCCGGCTTGTGGGGGTAATCTCGAGCGCTTCGAGATCGACGCGCGGGTCTTCCCAGATCTGGGGATAGACCATCGCGCGGAAGGCCAACGAAAACGCCCGCTCTAGAAGTCCTGGAACAGTCGTGCTGCTATTTTGCAGCACCGCTTCGCGCAGCAAGGTTGCGCTGGTTCGGTCGAAGGTATCGGCAGCGAGCGTCATGATGGGGCTCCGGCGCTGTGCGTTTCTGATTATTTGAGAAAGCAAGGCTGTCACGCGACTTTCACAAGGCTGGGCTGGACCGGCGCGATCACGCGCCGCTGGGCCATGACCTCATGCCAGCGGACGATTTCGAACACGCCGTCGGTGCGTTCGCAGATCGCCGTGCAGTTTTCGACCCAATCGCCGGTATTGAGGTAGTGGATACCGCCGATCATGCGGTCGTTGACGTGGTGGATGTGGCCGCAGATCAGACCATCGGCGCCACGGCGGCGGGCTTCGTTCGACAGCGCCTCCTCGAAGTCACCGATGAAATTGACCGCCGTCTTGACCCGGAGTTTCAGAAACTTGGCCAGCGACCAGTGATCGAGCCCGAGAATGCGGCGGGCAAAATTGAGCGGCACATTGAGCGCGAGCGCAACGTCGTAGGACCGGTCGCCCAGGAACGCCAGCCAGCGGGCATAGCGCACCACCACATCGAACTCATCGCCATGCAGCACCAGATAGCGGCGGCCGCCGGCGGTCTCATGAATGCAATCGCGCAGCACCTCGATGCCGCCGAAACTCATGCCGCAATAGTCCCGCAGGCCGTCGTCGTGATTGCCCGGGATGTAGACGACGCGCGCGCCTTTACGGGCTTTGCGCAGGAGTTTTTGCAGCACGTCGTTGTGGGACTGCGGCCAGTGCGGGCCGCGGCGCACTTTCCAGAAATCGACGATATCGCCGACCAGATAAAACGTGTCGGCTTCGACATGCTTGAGAAAATCAAGCAGGGCGGGCGCCTGGGCCGATCTCATGCCGAGGTGGGTGTCGGAAATGAAGACCGTGCGGTACGATAAATCTGCGGTCGCATCGCTCACGATCCGCCTCCAGCGTTGCAGTCTGAGACTGTTCGTGAAGGACGGGATTCACATTGCAGGCGTGTGACAACCGCTCAAGAACAGACGCGGTTGGCGGCGCCTTAACGCTGTTATGCACGCCCGGAGGCTTGGGATCGGTGCAGCGCTGCCTACATGCCAAGATAGACGAGGGGCGCAACCAGGAGGATCTCAGGAGGTCCCAGGAGGTCATTGTCATGAACACTGTTGATGTTCAAACCCATGCTCAGAAACTGTTTGCGGCTCACGGCCCCAAAGCGCTGGCGGAAGCCGCGCAGAAGGTGCGCGAGTTCGAGCAGAAGGGCGAGCGGCAGCAGGCTCAGGATTGGAAACAGATTGAGTCAGCACTGCAGCATCTGCG
>JANMOL010000394.1:0-2070 GCA_031369245.1 Hyphomicrobium sp.
GCTGATCGTCAAAGCCGTGCTTGCGGCAGGCCTCGGCGCGCTCGCCCTCGCGCTGGCCATGAAAGAAAACACCACGCCAGCCGAGCTCTTGGCCCGAGCCAGTATTCTGATTGCAGCCCTGGTGCTGGTCGCGCCCGCCCAGTACCCGTGGTACGCGCTCTGGCTCGCGCCGCTGCTGGTGTTTTGGCCCAGCCGCGCGTTTCTAGTGATGATGGCGACCCTGCCGGTCTACTACGCAACGTTCCATTTTGCAGCGCGCGAAACGCTGGCTATCGCGGGTCCAATTCTCGCAGCCTTGGTGTGGATCCCGGTTTATCTCGCACTCGCGCGCGAGACGTGGACACCACCGCGGTCGCTAGCCCAGGAAGGCCATCACCCATGAGAGCCGGCACATGAGACACCGCACATGAGACACGGCACATGAGACACGGCCGCCACATCACCACGATTATTCCAGCGCTCAACGAGGAGCGCGCCATCGGCCGTGTCATCGCCGACATTCCAGTCTGGGTCGATGACATCATTGTCGCCGACAACGGCTCGTCGGATGCCACAGCCGCCGCCGCACGAGCCGCCGGTGCGCGCGTCGTCTCAGAACCGCAACGCGGCTACGGCAGTGCCTGTCTGGCAGGCCTGGCCGCGCTGTCTAAGACCGATATCGTGGTGTTCGTCGATGGCGACTACAGCGACTATCCGGGCGAAATGGCAGGCCTTGTCGATCCGATTGTTGCGGGTGACGCAGCCCTCGTCGTCGGTTCACGCATCGCAGGCCGCCTAGCCCGCGGCGCGCTGACCCCGCAGCAGCGCTTTGGCAACTGGCTCGCCTGCCGCTTGATGCAGCGCTTCTACGGCTCGGCGTTCACAGATCTTGGACTGTTTCGCGCGATCGAAGCCAACGCCTTGCGCGATCTGCACATGACCGACCGGGCCTATGGCTGGACGGTTGAAATGCAGATCCGTGCAATCCAGGCGCAGTTGGCCGTGCGGGAAATCCCGGTCAGCTACCGGCCGCGCATCGGCACGTCAAAAATTTCAGGCACGCTCAAAGGCTCGGTGCTGGCTGGCGTGACGATTCTCAGCGTCATTGCGCGCTCGGCGCAGAGCGGCCGTCTGTTAAAGCCCGCAAGTGTTGCCAAATAATCAGCGACCCCGCGCTGCTATTTGGTCCGCAGCGACCACAGCACCGATAGAGCGATGAAGTAAGCAGCCGCTGCCAGCAGCGCAGCCTGCGCCAGCGGTTCGGCTGGAAAACCGCGCGCAACGGTCCACAAGCCCGCACCGCAGAACACAGCTGTCATCAAAAGGGTGACGTTGCGCAGCGCCACGACGCGCAACGGGTGGACCCACGGCATGGGCACAAACGTTCCCGCGACCGCCAGCGCCGCGAGCGCCGATGCCGCGGGCGATGGAAGATCGAGCGCAAAAATATAGAACGCCACGATGTTCCAGACCGCTGGAAAGCCGACAAAACAATTGTCTTTGGTCTTGCTCTCAAGGTCGCTGAAATGAAACAGCGATGACAGCAGAATGCCAAACGCCAGCACTAAGCCGGTTGTGCCGTCGAGATAGCGCCAGGTCAGCAGCGCCAGCGCCGGAACGAAGACGTAGGTCAGGTAATCGACCACCAGATCGAGCCGCTCGCCGGAAAACCGCGGCAACCGCTCGGACACCCGCACAGCGCGCGCGAACGTGCCATCAATGCCATCGACGAACAGCGCTACCGCGAGCCAGAAAAACAACCGGGGCGCGTTATGGTCAAAGACGGCGAGTGCGGCCATCAGCGCGCACACGGCCCCGAGTGCGGTAAAAACATGAATGAGGGCCGCCCACGCGCGCATCGCGCACCTCGCCAACAGTGCAATGACAAACTGAAAAAACGTTTTGTCCGGTCAGACGCGCGACTAAAGACGCCCGCAAACGCCCCCGCCCCCGTGAATGGCGCGGCTCGGCTCGCCCATTGAGCGCGCCGCGTGCCGCCCGTCTTTATGGGGCGGAATAGCTGACAAACCAAGGGGCGCTAAATGCGCCCCCACAGTCCAAATAGTATGAAAGCGAGTGCCAGATGCTGAC
>JANMOL010000409.1:0-5258 GCA_031369245.1 Hyphomicrobium sp.
AATCTTGCGCCAGACCGGCCGCGTAATCGGCGTAAATCCGGCCGTGCTCTTCTTCCAAAGCGATGGCCAGCGCTAAGATCTCGCGCTCGTCGAGGTCGGAAAATCGCCGCATGATGGGGGTTCCTTGCGTTCAGGGGCAGAGAACTGCCCCGCGCATCCAATTATTTAGAATAGTTCTAAATTAGGCCCATGGGTCCGTCGAGGCGGCAAAATGCGCAACCGAGAAAGCCCGTACCATGCGGTGTGGTGGCACCAGGCAGACCGCGTTCGCCAGCGACACGGCCAGTACCACGGCCAGGGACTGGACGAGTGACAGGGCCAGGGAAAGCAACAGCGACCGCATCCAGAATTAAGTGCTTTTTCATAGCCACGGCCTAGGTTCGGGGCATGTTTTGACCCCGTGTCAGCGAGACAAGGCCCGATGCTCGATTGGTTCAACCACCAGATCACCTATGCCGTCATCGGCGCGCTGTTGCCGGTCTATGACTTTTTGACGAACGGCGGCTCGCGCTTTTTCTGGCTGTACTGCTTCACCGGCCTGGTGCTCGCGGCGTACGCCTATCACAAGCATAAGGAGGTCAAGAGCTTCGAGGCGACGCTGCTTGATCCCGAAGTGTGGCTCTCGACGAGCGCGATCAACGACTACATCATTTTCGTGCTGACGCCGGTGCTGCGCCTGACGGTGCTGTCATGGGCGACGATCAACTGGCGGGCTGTCTCGTCGTTCGTTTCGTCCAGCCTTGAAACGGTCGGCGTGTCGGGCGGGGTAACCGACGGATCGGCCGTCGGGCTTGGCATCGTGCTGACAATCGCGCTGTTCCTGACCGATGATTTCCTGCGCTGGTACGTGCACTACACCTTCCATCGCATTCCCGAACTGTGGGAATTCCACAAGGTGCACCACTCGGCCGAAGTCTTGAATTTCGCCACCGCCGAGCGTCATCACCCGGTCGAGGTGCTGATCACGGCCGCGATTTTGACGGTCGGCTATGGCATTGTGAACGGCATTTTCATCGGCTTGTTCGGCGACAAGCTGACGGTCACGACGGTGGCGGGCGCCAACATTTTCCTGTTCGCCTTCAACATCGCCGGCGGCGTGCTGCGCCATTCGCCGTTCTGGGTGTCATTTGGCCCGCGCATTGAACGCTGGATCATTTCGCCCGCCATGCACCAGATCCATCACTCCAACAAGCCCGAGCACTTTGATCGCAACATGGGCGGCGCGCTGGCCGTTTGGGACCGCATGGCCGGCACGCTGCATGTGCCGCGCGGACGCGAGATCGAGGGCTTTGGCATCGGCGAGGAAACGCCGGACTTCCGCTCACTCGAAGTGATCTTCTTCCGGCCGTTCACGAAGGCGGCAGCACTATTGCGCAAGCGGTTTGGACATCACGGCGAGCCGCAGGCGGTGGACATGAAATCTAATCCGCCAGCACCCGCTTCGGCTTAGACGATTTACAGCAAAGCTAAGCCGGCTTGACGCTCGCGGCCGCCGCTTTGGCATTGGCAGCAGCGCTGTTGCGATCCTGATAGCGCTGCGTCAGTCCGGCCCACTCGACCTCCAGCGAGCCGCCCGAGCCCTTGTGCTGCTTGTCCCAATTGGTCAGCAGGTCGATGCAGGCGTGGTCGATGTAATCGAGATCATGAATGTGCACGCGGACCTTCGACCCGGGCTTAAGCTCTTCAAGCATGGCCGCCAGCTTCGGCAAGCGGATCAGTGTTGCCGAGCCCTTCAAATGCAGATCAACACTGCCGTCGCTTGCGTTGTCTTCCCGGCGAATGTCGAGGTGCGAAAACGCGTACAGCAGCTTGAGCAATGACAGGCCGAGCCCAACGAGCACGCCATCCAATAGGTTGGACAGAACGATGACCGCAATGGTGATCAGGTAGATCGCAACTTCCGCCTTGCCGAACTTCATCAGCGTCGGCACGATTTTCGGGTAGGCCAGCTTGTAGCCCGTGTAGACTAGAACGGCCGCCAGCGCGGAGACTGGAACAGAGCGCAAGGCAAAGGGTAGTGCGCTGGCAAACAGCAGCAGCCAGATGCCATGAAAAATCGCTGAATTGCGCGTCACCGCACCGGCCTGCACGTTGGCCGATGAGCGCACGATGACCCCCGTCATCGGCAGCGCGCCGACAAGCCCGCACAGCGTATTGCCGACGCCCTGGGCCCATAGCTCTTTATCGTATTTGGTGCGCGGGCCGTTGTGCATCTGATCGACAGCTGTGGCGCACAGCAGCGTTTCCGCGCTGGCGATGAACGCGATCGAGAGCGCGCCGATCAGGATCGGCATCTCGACGATGCGCATCAGCTTTTCAGGCGTCGGGAAAACGGTGGTCGACCAGATGTTGTTGGGAACATCGACATATTTGACGGCATCAAGGTTGAAAACCGCCGCCGCAATCATCGCCACGACGACGCCGATCAGCGGCGCAGGCACCATTTTAAGCGACTTCGGCGCAAAGGCCGCCCACGCCGCAATCGTCGCAATCGTCAGAACGCCGATCTCGCCCGCCGTCAGACGGAAATCGCCGGCAGCAATGGCGGACATGATGGCATTAGGAATGCCAAGCAGATTTTTGATACCCGAGCCGAGTGGTGCGCCGTCCAGCATGACGTGGAACTGGGCGGCAAAAATCAGCACGCCGATACCGGCCAGCATGCCGTGAATGACGGCTGGCGAAACCGCGCGGAACCATTGCCCAAGTTTCAGCTGGCCGGCAATGAATTGCAGAAGGCCCGCAAACAACACCGCGACGCCAAGCATTTCCGCGCCATTCTGCTGCACGAATTGCAAAACCAGCACGGACAGTCCGGCCGCTGGTCCGCTGACCTGCAACGGCGAGCCAGCCAGAAAGCCGACAACGATCCCGCCAATGATGCCAGTTAGAATGCCAGCCGTCGGCGGCATGCCGGACGCAATCGCAACGCCCATGCACAGCGGCAGCGCCACCAAGAACACCACGATCGATGCCAGCAGATCGCGCCCGAGTGCTCCCGCGCCCTCCGCAGCCGGTGCCGATACCGCGCTGCGCGCAGCCGTCGAATCAACTGCTGTCATATGTCCCCGTCGTGCCCAGCGCACGCAGTGCGCTGAAAATGCACGCTTCCCTGGTCATCAAATGCGAGTCATGAGGCCGGGGTTAGCCCAGCGCGGCGCGACGATAGCCACTCCCGGGCGGCGTCGCAACCAGCAGTATGGCGCGAGCGAGGTGCCCGCGAGATGATGCACACCTGCGGCGGCAGGCTAGTAGCAAAAGGCTGGCACCAGCGATGAGCGCTGTCGATTAGGCGCGGCAGCTTTGAGCCGCGCGCGCTCAGAACATCAGGCCACCAAGCCTAACGCGTTTGGCCAGGCTTCAGCGGCGAAGCCGCCTTGTTCATCATACTGGATTGCGCATCCATCCAGGTCTGCATGCCCTGCTGCCAGCTCTTCTGCCACATCTCAAAGGCCTGCATCCAAAACTGCATCGGCATCATCTGCATCATGGGGAACTTGGACATGTCGGGCATGCCGGGGAACTGAGCGCCGCTGCTGCCGTTGGTTGCGCCAAAGCCAGGAAACGACGGCATGCCCGGAAAGTTCGGCATGCCGGGAAAGGCTGGCATTCCAGGAAAAGTTGGCATTTGCGGCATCTGGAAACCGGCGGCCGGCGATTTGGCCTGTTTTTCCCACACGCCCATCACCTGATCCATCATTTGCAACTGCATTTTGGATGCGTTGCGCATGTGATCGCTGGTGGCTTCGACAAACTCAGTTGGCCAGCCGAGCGCTTTAGCCGCCGACGACATCTGGCCAAAAGCCGCTTCGCTATTGCGCTCAGTCATGGACGCCAGATCGTGGCGCCACTTGGTCATCGCGTCAAAGGCCGACGACATGGCCTTACGCGATTCTTCGGTCATGGCCGAAACCGCGTCGTGAGACCCTGAGCTGCTTGTGGTATTCGACATGAGACAGCACTCCATCGCTTCGGGGGAAAGCATTCCGTGCCTCACCTTTGCACAGGCCGGAAATCGAGGCTAGCCCGCCGTGAAACGGCCCGGGCAATTTGGATCACGCCCGCGACCCCTTGACCTCGCCCCGAGAACGCTCTTTTGCCGCACTGGGCCGGGTGCTATGAGCCGCTCATGACCGACATCTCGCACATCCGCAATTTCTCGATTATTGCGCACATAGACCACGGAAAATCGACACTTTCGGACCGCCTTATTCAGCTCTGCGGCAACGTTTCGAACCGCGAGATGAAGGCCCAGATCCTCGACTCGATGGATATCGAGCGCGAACGCGGGATCACGATCAAGGCCCAGACCGTCCGGCTCGATTACAAGGCCAAAGACGGCAAGATGTATCAGCTCAATCTGATGGATACGCCGGGTCACGTCGATTTCGCCTACGAGGTGTCGCGCTCGCTGGCGGCCTGTGAGGGCGCCATCCTGGTCGTTGACGCCTCTCAGGGCGTTGAAGCCCAGACACTGGCCAACGTTTATCAGGCGCTCGACAACAACCTCGAGATCCTGCCGGTTTTGAACAAGATTGATTTGCCGTCGGCCGACGCCGACCGGGTCAAGCAGCAAATCGAAGATGTGATTGGCATCGACGCCTCGGAGGCGGTCGGCGTGTCGGCCAAAACCGGCCTCAATGTCGAAGCCGTGCTCGAAGCCATCGTTGAGCGCCTGCCGCCGCCCAAAGGCGACGCAAACAAAACCTTAAAGGCCATGCTGATCGACAGCTGGTACGACGCCTACCTTGGCGTCGTCGTGCTGGTGCGCGTCATCGACGGCAAATTAAAACGCGGCCAGAAGGTCCAGATGATGGCCACCGGCGGCCATTACCAAGTCGAGCGCGTCGGCATCTTCCGCCCCAAACAGGAAATGCTGGCCGAGTTGCTGCCCGGCGAAGTGGGATTTTTCACAGCCGCCATCAAAGAAGTGGCCGATACCCGCGTCGGCGATACGGTGACGGACGAAAAAAATCCGACCGAGCACGCGCTCCCGGGCTTCAAGCCCGCACAGCCGGTAGTGTTCTGCGGATTGTTTCCGGTCGATGCCGCCGACTTTGAAGATTTGCGCGACGCGATGGGGCGGCTTCGCCTCAACGACGCGTCATTCTCGTTTGAAGCCGAAAGCTCGGCCGCATTGGGCTTCGGTTTCCGCTGCGGCTTCCTCGGCCTGCTGCACCTTGAAATCATCATCGAGCGGCTGGCGCGCGAATTCAATCTCGACTTGATCACGACCGCGCCGAGCGTCATTTATCAAC
>JANMOL010000439.1:0-1615 GCA_031369245.1 Hyphomicrobium sp.
CACCCGAGAAGGGCATGGGGCCGGCCGTCGACACTCTCCGGCGGCCCCAGGGAGCGTACGAGCTGGCCGGGCGACTGTGGAACCACGCCCCTGCGATGTTCACGATGCTCAAGGTCGAGGGCCTCGAGTGGCCGCCGTTCACTGCCGCCGAGATCGGCCGGACGCGCGGCATCAGCAGGGCCTTCGCCCCTGAGGCCTGCAAAAACGCATCTTGTGCAGCGCGCGCAGCCCGCCGGGTCGGCAGCAGCAGCGTGACATCGGGCAGCGATAGAGGATCTGGCTTTTTGCCACCGGCGCTTGGCAGATCGCCGCTCAAAATGGCGCGCGCCAGCGCCAGCAAAAACGGTTCGCCCGGCGGGACCGTGTAAATACGCGGGCTCATGCGGGACGATCCCGTCGCGCTGCGTCAGCGATGGCCGCGTTGGCGTCATTCAGCGCTTGCGGTGTGCCGACGTGCATCCACAGTCCGTCGAGCGGGATGCCGAACAAACGTCCCGCTGCAATCGCACGGTCCCAGACCCGGTTGAGTGAAAAGCGGCGTTCGGCCTCGCCTTTGAACAGGCACGGATGGATGACAGATACGCCAGCGAAAACGTAGGGCGCGCGTTGCGTGCCGCTGCGGCGTGTCAGCTGGCCGTCATCGCCTAAATGGAAATCGCCCTGTCCGTCATAGCCAAGACTTGAAGCGACGGGAGCCAGCAGCATGATGCTGTCCATGCCGACTTCGTTCCACGCGTCCAGCAGCCGTTTGAGATTGCAGGCCCCGCGTTCGATCCAGACGCTGTCCGCATTGTGGATCAGAAACGGCGTATCGCCGAGCAGGGGAAGGGCGCGCACAATCGCGCCGCCGGTCTCCAACAGCACGCCGCGCTCATCGGAAACAAAAATCTCCGGCAGCGTGCGGGCGCTGAGATGGGCTTCTAAGAGATCGGCGTGATGGTGGACGTTGACGACGGCCCGTGTGATGCCAGCGGCCGCGAGACGATCCAGTACGTGGTCGATCAGCGGGCGGCCGGCGAGCGGCACCAGCGGCTTTGGAATTGTCTCTGTCAGCGGCCGCATCCGCGTGCCGAGCCCGGCAGCGAGCACCATCGCAGTCGTTGGCCGAATACCGGCGGTCATGTCAGAGCGGGCCTCCGCGTTCTTGTCGTTAGGTGAGCGCGCGGCGGCGGACATCCTCCGGCAGATGCCGGTCATACCACGCCCGCAGCGGCGCCAGCTCAGCATGTGCCAGGTCGCGGGCGAGATACCCCCAGATCCTTGGAACGTGCGCGAGATAGCCGCGCTTGCCGTCGCGATGAGCCAGCCGGGCGAAGATGCCGAGGATCTTGGTGTTGCGTTCAGCCCCGAGCGCTGCATAAAGATAGCGGAATTGGGCTTCATCGAACCCGGGTTCTTGTACTGTTACAAGCGCGGCATAGCGGTTGAGCAGGGCGCGTTCGGTCGCAACCGGCACCTCCAGCCTGGCATCCTGCAGCAGCGAGACGAGATCATAGGCGTGCGGGCCTGCGAGCACGTCTTGAAAATCGATGATGCCGACATCGTTCGGATGCGCCCGCTCATCGAGTGCAATCAGGTTGGGCGAATGATAGTCCCGCAACATCCAGCCGCGCGG
>JANMOL010000468.1:0-1754 GCA_031369245.1 Hyphomicrobium sp.
GCCAGCGCGGAAGTTAAAGCCGCTCTGGCGGATCGCACCAGCTAGGCTTGCGGCTTCCCTCATCAGCAATCCGGTTACTCCGGCGCCCGGATGCCAACAACCCAAGGAAACTCGCCAAATGCATGAGATTTTTACACGCGGCATTGCTGAGGCCGCGCGGCTTACCCTAGCGGGACGACTCGCGGAAGCCACCGCTTTGATCCAAACTATTCTGGGCGGGCGTGACGAACGCGCGGGCGGAAGCCGTAGCGGCGATCGACAACGCGATAAAGGCCGGCCGATAGAGGCGACGGCGATCCTGTTGACTTCAGACGACAACACGTCGCCTACCGAAGCCGCGAAAAGCTCTGTGTTGGACACGATCACGGCGGTTGTCCGCAAAGGCGACTTGAAGCAGTTGTTCGAAAAGCTCGGGCCGCTGGCAAAACCTGAGTTAGGACGCAAGCATCGAAGTGGCGGTGAAGGGTTACCGTCGCCGCCAAGCCCTGCGCCGGGTGACTTTATAAGCGGGTCGTTCAGCAACGCTGCAGGCGCGCGCGCCTACAAGCTTTATGTTCCAACCACGCGCAAGAGCGGACCCCGTCCGCTGATCGTGATGCTGCACGGGTGTACTCAAACACCCGATGATTTTGCCGCCGGGACGCGTATGAACGCCTGCGCGGAAGATCATGAGTGTTTTGTCGTTTATCCTGAACAGACGGCAGCTGCGAATCCATCTAAATGCTGGAATTGGTTTAATAGCGCCGAACAGCAGCGTGGACGCGGCGAGCCGTCCATTATCGCGGGCCTAACCTTGGACGTAATGAAAAACCATCGCATCGATCCGCGCCGGGTCTATGTTGCCGGCCTATCCGCAGGCGGCGCTGCCGCAGCCGTCTTGGGCGAGACTTACACCGATGTCTACGCCGCCGTCGGCGTCCACTCGGGTTTGGCGTGCGGCGCTGCCCGTGACATGACGTCGGCATTTAGGGCGATGGGCGGACACGGCCCAGCCACAAAGCACCAGAAAAAAAATCGCAACGAACTGAAAATTCTGCCGACGATCGTTTTTCATGGCGACCGCGATGCCACTGTGCATCCGCGAAACGGTGCCGAGGTCATCGCCCGCGCCCATGGTTCGGCGAATTTGAAATCGTTGAAAAAAAGCGGAGCGACAAACGGCAGGTCTTTTACCCGTTCCGTGCACCGCGATTTGCAAGGTCACACTGTGATGGAGGAGTGGGTGATCCACGGGGCTGGCCACGCTTGGTCTGGGGGAAGCCTATCGGGAAGCTTTACCGATCCCAAAGGTCCCGACGCGTCGCGCGAAATGCTTCGCTTCTTCCTTGCGCAGGTATCCGTGACTGGTGCGCAAAACGATTGAGGCCGACAGCCTCAATGTTGAGCCGAAATCCCGTTCGCGGCAGCAACGCGTAGCTCTCGACGTGCACGCTACGCACCGCGTGCCGTAATCACTCTGTGTCGCTTCCATGATCGCGATCAGCGCCATTCGAGGCGCATCAGACGTTTATTGTTCGTCGTTTTCAGGCTTCTCAGGCGCATCGGAATCCAGAACCGGGGCGGCGGGAACGATGCTTAAATAAATCCTCAAATTGCCGTCTTGCCGGCCTGCAACGTAGCCGTTGCTGCCAAACGTTGCGCAAAAGGAAGTATTGACCGCCGCGCTTTGGAACTTTCTCCCGGGTTTTCCGTTGGTGTGCGAAGCGTTGAGGACTGCAATTATTGAGGCAACGTCAATGCACGATAGCGATGAC
>JANMOL010000476.1:0-7580 GCA_031369245.1 Hyphomicrobium sp.
CCAGCTGATCGTCCTGTCCGAGCAAGATATCGACCTGAACCTCGACAAGTACACGATCGACGTCAGCAAGGCGAAGGGTGGCTATAAAGGCATCAGAATTCGCAACAAGGACGCCTATCTGTTCGACGTCTCGAGCGTCAAAGTGGTCTATAATGACGGCTCCGTGCATAACGAAGACCGCCAGATCGATATGTACCGCGGCGAACGCAGCCGCGCGATCAACCCGACGGACGAAAGCCGCTTCGTCGATCAAGTCATCATCACGCAACAGCCCGGCCGCGGCCGCGGCAAGTTGCAGGTGCTTGGCATCCAAAGTGCCGAAGGCCGGTCGATGGATCGCGCCGGCGGCGGTGGCGGCAGTCGCCCCGTGTCGTCGTCGTCGGGCGAAACGCGGCCGCGCGATGAGTCATTATCGGGCAACATCGCCGTCAAGCCGACCACGGAACAACCGAGTGCGGCTGCTCCTGGGCAGGCAACCGCTGGTGGCGATGTGCTGTTTGGCGCTCAGTACGTCGGCTTCGGCGTCGATCGTGACGTGATCCGCGTTGGCAACGAGATCGGTAAGTTCGATCGCATCCGCCTGCGCGTGCTCGACAACGACATCCACATCAACGAGATCAAGGTGGTCTACGCCAACGGCGAGACGGATGCCTTGGCCGTCGATGCCGACATTCCCAAAAACTCGCGGACCAACTGGATCGATCTCAAGGGTGACCGGTTTATCAAAGAAATCCAGATGGTCTACCGCTCGAAGCCGAGCTTCAAGGGTCAGGCGCGCATTGAAGTCTTTGGTCAGTACGCCGACGGCTGGCTTGGACCGCAGGGCGAGGGCCGCAAGTACAACCAGGGCTGGGTGCTGCTTGGCGCCCAGACGGCAGGCTTCGTTGGCTTCGACAAGGACGTCATTCCGGTTGGCCGCAACGAAGGCGGGTTCCGCAAGATCCGCGTGACGGTCAAGGATCGCGCGATCACCCTCAACGAGGTGCGGGTGGTGTTTGCGGGCGGCGAAGAGGAAATCATCCCCGTTCGCACCCGCGTCGATGCCGGCGGGACCTACGGTCCGATCGATCTGAAGGGCGAAAAGCGCTTGGCGATCGACCGCATCGAGGCCAAGTACCGGTCACGGTTCTTCGACAGTTCGGCGCGCGGCAAGGGCTCGGCGATTGTTGAGGTTTGGGGACAGCACTAGTGCGCAAGCCGGGCCAATCTTGAGAAATTACCAGCGGGGCCGCATGCCACATGCGGCCCCCTTTTTTTTGACGCATCGGCTTGCGAGGTCCGGCTTGCCATGAGGACCGTTTACAGGCCGCACGTTGTCACCACAGGAGTGTCGATTGCCATCGATCTGTGGTCGCGCAGTTGTCGCGAATATGCTACCGGCACGGCTGCCGACCGGGGTAGGCCGGCATGAAAATTGGGGGATGTAGACCTTGAACTTGATCCTGACCCAGCAGGCTTATGCAGATACCGTTGGCCACGCTGATGCGCGGGCCCGTGATCGCGGCGAGCCGGGCCCGGCCGCTATGCTGGAAGAAACGACGAAACAAAAAGTTCGCCGGCTGGCTGTGCATTGCAACAAATATCGCGGCGCTGTGCCAAAGCTCGCGGCGTGGCAGCTGGCGACGACGCTGGTCCCGCTGGCGTTGCTCGTGGCGGGGATGTTTGCGACCGTGCAGTCGGCCTATTGGCTGACGCTGCTGATGGCGGTGCCGGCCGCTGGTCTGCTGGTGCGCGTTTTCATTATCCAGCATGACTGCGGCCACGGCTCGTTTTTCGCGTCGCGCCAACTCAATGATTTCGTCGGCCGCTTGATGAGCGTTCTGACGATGGCACCGTACGGGCTGTGGCGGCGCGAACATGCGCAGCATCACGCCACGTCGGGCAATCTTGACCGGCGTGGTGCGGGTGACGTCGATACCATCACCGTGACCGAATACCTGAAGCTCTCGAAATGGGGCAAGCTTCGCTACCGGCTGTATCGCAATCCGCTGTTTCTGTTTGGCTTTGGCGTGCCCGCCTATTTCATGCTGGTGCAGCGCACGCCGTGGCTGCATGCGGTGACGCCGCGGGAATCGCTGAAGAGCATCATGGGCTTGAATTTGGCGCTGGCGGCGTTTTACGCGCCGTTTATTTACGCATTTGGGGTTGCCAATGTGCTGTGGGTTGTGCTGCCGATCGTGCACGTTGCGTCAGCGGTCGGCGGGTGGCTGTTCTTCGTTCAGCATCAGTTTGAAGAGACCCATTGGGAAAAAGCTGAGGGCTGGGACTTCCAGGTTGCCGCCCTGCTTGGCTCCTCGTTCTATGATCTGCCACGGGTGCTGAACTGGTTTACCGGCAACATCGGTCTGCACCACATTCATCATCTCAACAGCATGATCCCGAATTACCGGCTGCACGCTTGTCTCAACGCCAGCCCGGAACTGCGTGACATCAACCGGCTGACGCTGCTCGACAGCTTCAAATGTGCCGGCTTGAAGTTGTGGGACGACAGGCAGCGCAAGCTGGTGCGCTTTAGCGAAGTTGGTGCGGCGGCCTAAGGCCGATCTTGAGCAACCGTTTCTCGAAATAAAAAAGAGACGCAGCGGGTTTCGCTCCGTCTCTTTTTTTATGCAACCCGTCCTGGGCGTTCGAATGAAACTCGAAGCGACCTCGGCGTATTCGTTCTACTCGACCTTACGACCATCACTCTTGGGGGCATCGCTGCTTGCGGCCTTCGGCTTCACCGCGCCCTCGTCGCCAACCACGTTGGACAGTTCGTAGAGATCGCGCTGGCCGACGTAGAGCACGAAGTCATGCTTCTTCATGAATTCCCGCGCCTTGGCGATGTTTTCCTTTTTTGCCAGATATTCGACGACAAACACCCGCTTGCCTTTGGTCTTGGAGCCGTCGAGCAACTTGGTTGAATGCTCGATGTCGCCCTGCGGGTTGCCGACTTCTTTGTGGCTGATGCCGAACACCAGGTCTTCCTTAACGGTGGCGTCAATGGCGCTGACGTAGTCGGCCTTATCGAGCAGCTCCTCGGCGTTTTGGGCCAGGATCACGATCTGCGGATTTCTGGCACGCATGTAGGCCGATATCTGTTTGATCAGATCGACCATCTGAGTGCGGCGCTCGTTGGTGTCGCCGAAGTAGTAGTACGCATCGACCCGGTCGATCGAGACGCCATCGAAGCCCGCATCCATGATGCGGTCGATCAATGAATTCGGCGAGCCGTAGATGATCTTCTGCCAGGCTGGCTCCCAGTACTTGACGATGAAGTCGCCCTTCCAATCCTTGTCGGCCTTATAGACCCAGGACGGGCGCTTCTTGTTCCATTCCGGCTTCCAGTAGTAGCGGAAGTCTTCGGCCTCACCGGCGCTGAAGTAGGCGATGACAATGCGGCGGCTGCCGTCGGGCTTTTTCTTCATGCTCTCGACTTGTTCGCGCGTAAGGCGAATTTCCTTGCCGTCCGGAAACATCGAACTGTCGATGATGACCATGTCGAACGGTGAGGCTGCGATCTTGTCGATTTTGTCTTGCGAGACATCCTTGAGCTGGTAGGCCCAGGTGCGAACGCCGCTCAGCGCCGCTGCGCCATCATCGGCAATCGCTGGCACAGACAGCGCGGCGGAGAGGCTCAGTGCCGACACGAAAAAGAGTTGATGAAAATTCTTGGACCACGTCATACGCATACGTCTCCGGAGTTTGGCAGCATAACCCGCCTGCATTCACACAAAAAAACAATTCCACTGCTGTCAGTTTGCCCCTGATCGACCCGCCATATCAAGGCATCTGGGCTCGCAAGGTTGACGCACGACATCGCGTAGCGTGTCTTAATGGTTACCAAGAGGTACCGGGCGGGCACTGTTTCGTTGTACGTTCCGGTGTGCCGATTTCGGTGTTGAGATCGACCGGCTTGGTTGGATCTTGGCCATCCAGCGCACGCGTTTCAAAAGCCGGTACGAGGCGCTTGCGCCGCAGTTCTCGCGCCGTAACATCGATCTGCCCGGCGTCGATCAAATATTCGACCGCGAAGACCGGCTTACCTTCATTCAGCAAATGGCTCAGCATGCCGAGCGACCAGCGAATATCAGCGGGCGTGTTGCGGCGGCCGGTTTCACTGGCGCCGTGAAGCAAGCTCTCTTTGCCCAGGCCGTCGATGACGAGCCGGTAACGCGCCACCGGCAGCAAGGCTTCGGCATTCTGCGGGATCACCAAAAACCCGGGTTTCAAGCGGCGGGCGGTCGCTGCCAATTCGGCGACGTGGTCGATCATGTCTTGGCGCGCGGACGGCCGCTCGTTCTCGAAGGTTTCATAGATATCGACGCGATCGAGGTAGACGCCGTCAAAGCCCGCTTCAATGATGCGCCGCAGATAGGAGTCCGGGCTGCGGAAATTGATTTGTTTCCAGCCATCGCTCCAGTAGCGCACGCGGTGGGCTTTCGGCCAGGCGCAGTTTTCTTCGCCGATCCAATCCGGCAGCGGCTCGCTGGCGGGCGCGGTCCACTTTGGATCCCAATAGAAGCGAAATTCTTCACTTTCGCCGACCGACAGATAAGCGACGACAAATCTCGGGCGCCCATCAGGCCGACGCTTGAGGCGGGCGACGTCGTCCACCGTCAATGGCACCTTGCCGTTCTTCTTGGCATAGTCGACGACGAGGAGATCAGACGGGTCCTGCGCCAGATCGGCGACATCGATCTTATCGAGCTGATAGCGCCAGGTCGCGACGGCGGCGAGCGGGCGCGGGGTCTTGGCAATGGCAACCCGCCGCGCCGGGATATCGCGGTACGGCCACGCCAGCGCAAACAGCACCGCGAGGGCCGACACAGCACTCCAGCCTGCAGATAGTCGCGGCATTCTATTGACCGTGAATTGGTGACCGTGAATTGGTGACCGTGAACTCTTAATCCGCGTGCAACCTGACGCGGGCGGCAGGAGCGCGCAAGAATTAATGTCCCGCACCGTCAGCAACTTGGTACAGCTGGCTTGATAATTCCAGGCTATGGCAGCAAAACGGCTCGGCTGCTCAATGGCCGAGCCTGCGAAAGACCCACCATGCCCGCGCTGGAAACAGACGCCATTCTCGACGAACTGATCACGCTGCGCGATTGGCTGCGCTACGGCGTCAGCACATTTACCAAGGCTAAGCTGACCTATGGCCACGGCACCGGCAACGCCATCGATGAAGCCGCCTTTCTGATTTTATCGACGCTCGATCTGCCGATCGACACGCTGGAGCCGTGGCTGGATTGCCGCTTAACGACGGACGAGCGCGCCCGTGTGGCGCTCAAGCTCGCAGCCCGGATCGCAACCCGCAAGCCCGCGTCCTACCTGACCAACAGTGCGTGGATCGCTGGGCGAAAATTCTACGTCGATGAGCGGGTCATCGTACCGCGCTCGTTCATCGGTGAACTATTGTGCCGCGATGGGCTGGCCGCAGCGGTGGCGGATCCGCTGGCTCCCAGGCGGGTTCTCGACCTGTGCACGGGCTCTGGCTGTTTGGCTATCCTGGCGGCGGAGACTTTTCCCCATGCGCAGGTCGATGCGGCCGATATCTCCAGCGAGGCGCTGGCCGTTGCTCGCCGCAATATTGCAGACTACGGGCTTGAGAGCCGTATCACTGTTCATGGGGCTGATTTGTTCGATGGTTTGCCCGCGGCCCGCTACGATCTGATCGTGTGCAACCCGCCCTATGTGACGGCAGCGGCCGTTGCCGCCTTTCCGCCCGAGTACCAGGCTGAACCCAGGCTCGCGCATCTCGGCGGCACGGATGGGCTTGACCTCGTGCATCGCATTCTGCGCGATTGCGGGGCGTATCTCGCGCCGCTCGGCACACTCGTCATGGAAACGGGCCAGGCGCGCACCGATCTCGAAGCCGCACGGCCTGACTTGCCATTTCTGTGGCTAGAGACGGAAACGAGCGAGGGCGAAGTCTTGATGCTGGACGCCAAGGATTTGCGCGTGATGCCGGCATGAGGCAAAGGTCAACAGGCAGCGCGCGCCGCGCTGAACAAATCTAAAGGCTGCAATGTCACGACGTGGTTATGTTCTGCTGAGCGTTGCTGCCATCGCGGCCGGAAGTCTTGCCGCGTTGCCGTCAGCTCAGCCGATGCCGGGTCACAACCGGTTGCACTTCAAATGCCCGCCTGGCAGCCACGTGGCGCGCAGCAGCCAGACGTTCGGGCCCGAGCTGCAGCGCGCCCGAGCGGCCGCCATAGCGGCACGCCGCATCACGTCGGGACAGCCGTAGAGGTGGGCTGCCTCAGCCGAAGGCTCCGAAGTGATGCGAAATGCCGGTGCCGATTTCGCGCACGGCTTCGTAGGCGCTCTCCATCGGCTCAAGGATCTCGGTTTCAAGGCGGCCATAGTCGTCGATGCCGCGCGGCCGGTAACTGGCCTGTTCGTCAAAGCGCGCGGCGGCGGTTGCAGCACTGGCCTTTGAGCCGTGCGGGAAGGCTTTGCGCATGATCTCGATGACGTCGGGAATTTCGAGCCCGAACGCCATTTCGAGAACTTGAGCGTGAGACAAACCGTCTTGCGGCGTGAAGCGCGGCAGCTGGGCCGCCAGAATGAAGATGCGCATGATCAGCGATAGGCGGATCGCCTGCAGCAAATCGAGTTCAAGGCGGTCTTGATCGGGAACGCGGCCACCCTCGATGTGCTGGTCTTCGAGGATCGCATGCAAATCAATGGCGTCGAGACGCAAATGATGCACGAGTTCGTTGATCGCGCCCTGCCGGTCATCGGGCAGCAGGTGGGTGGCGAGCGCACGGAAGGCACTTTGCAGCGCGCCTTCGCGGCCCCACGAGGCGCGCGATGCCCAAAAGCCGGCATCGAAAACGGTGGCGTTGGCACCCATGGCGTTGAGGCTCGACAGCTTCTTGCCGTGCGCGATCATGCCGAGCAGCGTTTGCAAGCGTGGCGACGAGCGCGCCAACTTTGTAAAGCGGTCGCGGTCGGCACCGACGGCGACGCCAAGGCCTGCGACGACATTAGCGACATAGCCGAACTGCTGCAAAATTGCGTTGTTGGGAATGGCGCGCATCCGGGCCGGGTTGCCGCGATCGGAGCTGTGCTCGCCCTGCCGCTTGACCGGGCGTGAGCCGGTCCTGAACAGCAAATTCGGACCAAACGCGCCGAGCACGGCACGATAGCCATCATGGGAGAACAGGGCCTGCTGGAATGCCCTCAGCCTGAGGAAGAAGTCGAGGCTGAGGTTCTGCTCGGCATAGAACGGATCGTTGTCTTCGGCTGGGACTTCGCCGTCCATGATGATGGTTGCAAGTGCCCGCGTTGTCAGCGCGCGGTTGCCAAAGAACATGTAGCCGTCGCCGCCCTGGAAACTGGTCTCATGTTTGACCAGCAGGTTGGCGTTGGCAAAGCGGCGGCGCGCTTCGTCTGAGAAAACATAATGCAGCCGGGTCTTAAGATTGCCGGGGTGTGCGCCGCGGCCCATCGATTCGCCATGCGTCGAGAATAGCAGCGTCTCGACGCCATCGAGCTTAGCGCGGTCAACGAGGGCTGCCAGACCATGGTAGTAGCGTTCGATCGCCAGCGTTGCCGAAATCTGGCCGATGAAGCGGCCGGCATCCGAAAAC
>JANMOL010000491.1:0-1760 GCA_031369245.1 Hyphomicrobium sp.
ATTGCAATTCGGTATCCTTTCCGCCACTGCGAAACGCTGACGGGCTCATGCCGAGAACCTGGTTTGAAGCCGCGTAGAAGCGGCCGTTCGAGTTAAAGCCGGCGTCGTAAATCGCGTTTGTGACCGTTGCGCTTGCGGCCAGATGCGCGCGCACACGCTTATGGCGATGCGCGGTGGCGTAGGCCTTGGGCGTCACCCCAGCCATCGATTTAAAGACACGATGAAAATGATACGGGCTGAGACCAGCCGCGTGTGCAAGCTGGCTGAGGCGCAAATTTCCGTCCGTTGCTTCGATCAACCGGCACGACTCGGCGATCTTATCCGCTCGCTGCGTTTGCGATGACGGCTGATTAGGCGCACACCGCTTGCAGGCACGAAACCCGGCCGCCTCGGCTTCAGCGGGTGTCTTGTGAAAACGGACATTGTCACGCTTCGCCAGGCGCGACGCGCACGATGGCCGGCAGTACACTCCCGTTGTGTTGACCGAGTAGTAAAACGCTCCATCGAACGCCGCATCGCGTTTGGCGACTGCGGCCCACTTGGCGCCGTCGCTGTTTCGCCTTGTGCGCCGTTCGGTTTTTGCCTCGGCCATCTCGCGGCGTGCCTCATCAATCCGGTGTGCGATTACCGTCCATCGTTGCGAGTACCCTAGCGCTCGGCGGCCGCCTTGACGCTCCGATCCTTGCTTTGCAATTCTAACACAGTCTAGGGCGCGCTGCAGTTGGCGCACAGCTGCGCAGCGTTTCCTGCCTCGTGTTTGGCCTCGTGCCGCATCGGATTTCCGCACGCGAGGCAGCGCATTGAACGGCCCGGCCGCCCGCCGTGCTCCAGCGCAACGCGATCGTCGAAAACGAAGCACTCGCCTTGCCACAAGCTTTGTTCAGCCGGCACGGTCTCAAGATACTTCAGAATGCCGCCCTGCAACTGATAGACTTCGCGGAAACCGAGTTCGATCAGATGAGCGGAGGCTTTCTCACATCGAATACCACCGGTGCAGAACATCGCGACCTTGGTGTGCCGATCCGGATCGAGCGCGCGTTTGGCGAATGCTGGGAACTCACCGAAAGTGTGTGTCTTGGGATCGAGCGCCCGGGGGAACGAGCCAATCGCCACTTCGTAGGCGTTGCGGGCATCGATGACGTCGACGCTGGGATCTTGAATGAGTGCATTCCACGCGTCCGGCATAACGTACGTGCCGGACGCGGCCAGAGGCACATTGCCTTTGCCGTTGAATGAAACGATTTCCGGCTTAATCTTGACCTTGAGACGCTGGAAAGGATGCGCATCGCAGATGGATTGCTTGCAGTCGAGATCAGCGAAGCGGGCATCTTCGCGCAGGGTGGCCAGGAGAGCGGCCATTTCCCAGTCACGACCCGAGACGGTTGCGTTGATGCCTTCAGCGGCCAAGAGAATGGTGCCCATGATGCCGTACTGCTGACAAACGCTGAACAGTCGCGTTCGCAGATCGACGGCATCGTCAATCGCGACAAATTTGTAAAAGGCGCAGACGGTGATCGTCATGGCGCAGGTTCCGAACGGCGCGGCGGCGGCGTCACGTGCCCCGCTGACGCGCGCCGCCGTTTCGCATCAGCAAGCTAGTTGCAGGTGTCGTCGATAGCGGCTTTCATTGCGCTCGAGCAGGCGAATTTTGAACTGCAATACAGCTTTTCAACCTTCGAGTACGAAATGATGCCGGTACCGGCCGGGCAGCGGATGATCAACTCGACGATCGGGCCGCGATCCGTATAGGCCTCGATGAC
>JANMOL010000509.1:0-2110 GCA_031369245.1 Hyphomicrobium sp.
GCGCGCGAGGCGGTCATCCAGAAAACCCGTCACTCGGACGTGGTGTTTCTGCCAGCCGCCAAGCCACCGGTGAAAGAGCGCGGTGCAGCGCGCAAAACGAGAAGCGAAGCCCGGGCAGCCTAACGGCCGCCCGCCAACGAGCTCTTATTGCAGACCATCAGCGCGCCCGGAGACAAAGGTCTCCGGGCGCGCTTGATCTGTTGCGCGCTTGTGCGCCCGGCAATCTCACAAGTGACCCTGCTGGCTCTCAGCCGCCTCTTTGACGGCTTGTGTTTCGGCGGGCACGGCGGGTTGAGTGCCAGGCTTGGTCAGCAAGGCCGCACCTGCATCTTTCGGTAGTCGTGCGAAGATCAGCGCGGAGGCGGCCGAGACAACTGCGATCACAATGAATACCGGTGGGAAGTGTCCCGGATCAATCGCGGTGCCGCCAAGCGCGCGCTGCATGAACTCAAGCCCGAGCGCGGCGATCGTCACGCCGACCGATCCGGCCAGCTCTTGGCCGACGGCGGCAAAGCTGGTCGCGCGGCTCAGACGCTCGGGCGGAACATCGGCATAGGCGAGTGTGTTGACGCTGGTGAATTGCAGCGAGCGCGATAGCCCGCCGATCAAAAACAGCGCGGTGATCAGCAGCGGCGGCGTGGCCGATGTAAACAGCGCCGGAACGCCCGAGAACGCCGCCGCGATCAGCGCATTCGCAACCAGCACGCGGCGATAGCCAAAGCGCCGCAAAATACTCGCCGCCTGCGTTTTCATGAACATCGCGCCGACGCCGGTCGCGAACGTCATCATACCCGATTGAAACGGCGTCATGCCAAACCCGTTCTGGAACAGCAGCGGCAGCAGAAACGGCCCGGCCCCAAGCCCGGCGCGAAACAAAAATCCGCCGAGCACACCGGCCCGGAACGTCGGCAGTTTGAGCAGCCGCAAATCGATCAGCGGCGCGGGGTGGCGCAACGCATAAACAATGTAGCCCGCCAGCAGGGCAGCCCCGCTGAGCGTGATCGCCGTCACCGCCGCGCTCGAAATCAGCTCGAGGCCCATGAGCGTCACGCCGGTCAGGAACATCGACAGGCCCGGCCCAACCAGCAAAAACCCGGTCAGATCGAAACTGCCCGACACCTTTTCGCGCACGTCGGGAATAAAGCGCGTGATCAGCCCGATGCCGAGGACCGCCACCGGGATGTTGATCCAGAAAATCCACCGCCAATCGAAGTACGTGGTGATGAACCCGCCGAGCGGCGGCCCGAGCACCGGCCCAACGAGCGCCGGGATCGTCAGCCACGCAATCGCGCCGATAACTTCGGATTTCGGGATCGTGCGCAAGACGATCAGCCGGCCGACGGGCGCCATCATCGCCCCGCCGATGCCTTGCAGGATGCGGGCGCCAACCAGCGACCACAGCCCGGTCGATAGCGCGCACGCAATCGAGCCGGCCGCGAACACCACCATCGCCGCGCGAAATACATTTTTCGCGCCGAACCGGTCGGCCATCCATCCAGACGCTGGAATAAACACGGCGAGCGCCAGCAGGTAGGTCGTCAGCGCCAGCTTCAAGTGGATCGGATTGGCGGCAAGATCCTTGGCGATCGCTGGCAGCGAAGTCGCCAGCACCGTCGCGTCCAGGTTTTCCATGAACAGCGCAGTCGCGACGATGAGCGGGATGGCATTGCGGCGCAGAGCAGAGGTCATAACGCGCGTTGTATCACGCCGCGGGGGGAGCGCACTTTGGTGATCGGTCGCAGTGGCTCGCTATACGCCCCCACTCGTCACTCCCTTACTTCCACGCCGATCACAAACAGCACCGCGTAGTCTTTCTTGCTGCAGCCCTCAACCGGCGGCATCGCGGCGCCGGGTGTCACGGGAAAGGCCGTGCTCTGCGCTTTGGCCGGCGAACACGAACTGTCCTTGTTCAAGGGCGCATAGCGCGCCGAGCGGCACGGCAAGTGCGTCACATCATTGAGCGTCGCGCCCTTATCGAGCGCCCAGCGCTGCGCGCCGTCGTTGTCCTTGGCCTCGATTGTCAAAACCGCCGTCACCTCGCGATCGCCAGTAACGAGGTATCGGCCAGCGGGCAGCGGGAAGTCCGGCTTCTCCATGATCAAGCCGTGCT
>JANMOL010000516.1:0-2110 GCA_031369245.1 Hyphomicrobium sp.
GCAGCTTGAAAACATCGCGTTGTACGAGGTCGAAGTCGATATGCGCTACGACCCGTCCTACGACAAGGATGCGCAAGTGTTTGAACTCAGCGGCGGCCAGATGCTGCACTGGCCGCTCAACGCCCCGCACCGCGTTGAAAATCTCGATTGCCTCAACGTTTCGATGACCACCGAATACTGGACGGAGGCCATCCGCCGCCGCCAGATGATCAACATGGCCAACGGCATTCTGCGCCACAAGGCCGGCATCGCGCCCAAGAGCTTAGCCACCAGTGGTCCGGGCTTCTGGGCCAAAGCGGCGCTGCAGGCTGGCGTCAAGCGCGCTGGCCTTCTGAAGAAAGAGCGCAAGGCCCGTCGCACGGTTGACTTCAAACTCGATCCGCAAAAGCCCGGCGCCATTATCGATTGGGTTGAAGCCGCGGAATAACCGGTCGAACACCGGCAGCTGTCGAAGCGTGGCCGCCGTTTAAACGTGGAATGACGATGTCGAGTGTCACAGACAGCATGGCGATTGGACCTGCACCGGCCCCGCGCGCTGCGACCTCGTGGTGGCGCGGCCCGCGCTTTATCGCTGAAGTGTTCGACGGCGCCGACGATGCGCTCGCAGCCCTCGAAAGCATTCAAGGCGGCCTCAGTGCCCAGGGCACGTTGACCTCGACCGGCTTTCAATCGCTCAATTGGCTGACGGTGCTGTACGAAGAACTGGCGCCCGCGCAACGCGCCCTGCCGCGCCTCGTCGTCGTCACCGAACGCAATTCGGGCGAGGTGGCGCTGGTGCTGCCGCTGACGGTTCGCAAAAAGCGCAGCCTGCGCGTCGCCCGCTTCGCCGATCTCGGCGTCTCCGACTACGGCGGGCCAATCCTCGGGCCAGCCCTGCTCAAAAAACGCCGCTCGATCCGGCGAGCCTGGCGGGCCGTGCGCTACGCCATGCGCGATGTCGATCTGATCCGGCTCGAAAAAATGCCAGCCGAAATCGGCGGCCGTCCCAATCCGCTGATTTCGCGCGCCGGCATTGCGCCCGCCCGCCACTCGGGCAACGTGGTCGTGATCGACGGCACGGTTGATGCGTTCATCGCCGCGCGCGGCAAAAAATACCGCAAGGAAGTCGAGCGCTGCACGCGGCTGTGGGAAAAGGAAGGCTCGCCGCGCTTCGCCCGCGCCACCGCGCCTGAAGATATCGCCCGCGCCTACACCACGCTCGAAGAGCAGCAACTGGCCCGCCACACCGCGCTCGGCTCGAACTACGTGCTCGACGATCCAGCCTACCGGGCGTTTTACGAACGCCTTGTGATGGACGGCTCGGAATGCGAACTCGGCCACATCTTCACCCTCGAAGCCGGCGGGCAGATCGTGGCCACGCTGTTCGGCATCGTCCACGACGGCACCTTCACCCTGCTGCGCATCGCCAATGCCGGCGAGGCCTGGAGCCACCTGTCGCCCGGCCGCCTGATCGTCGTCGAAACCATGAAATACTTCGCCGCTCAGGGCGTCCGCCGGTTCGACATGGGCATCGGCGACTATCCGTTTAAACGCGGCTTTGGCGCAACCGAAGTCCCGCTTTACGATTTGATCGTGGCGCGCGACCTGGCCGCCGTGCCGCGCGCCACCTTCCATCGCCTTAAGGGCCGGGCCCGCAAGAGCCAGCGGCTGCGTGCGCTGTACCGCCGCATCAAGCGCCTGAGAGGCGGCTGATCCGCCTATCGCCGCCCTGATCCATCCGTTATAAGCGGGGCGACTTTTCCCGGCGCCTTCGGGCGCCTCTGCAACCCGCAATTTTTCATGTCCCAGAACAACAAAAACAACGGTCCCGAAGCGCGGGTCGCGAAAGGTTTTCGCGATATCGAAGCCGCCGAGCTCAAGGACCTCAACGAGATGCTGGCGACCATTCGCGGCGTCTACGAGCGCTATGGCTTCGAGGCGCTCGAAACGCCGGCGATCGAATACACCGACGCGCTCGGCAAGTTTCTGCCCGATCAGGACCGGCCCAACGCCGGTGTGTTCTCCCTGCAGGACGAAGACGAGCAGTGGATGAGCCTGCGCTATGATTTGACAGCGCCGCTCGCACGCTACGTCGCGCAGAATTTTGACCGGCTGCCGAAACCGTTCCGGC
>JANMOL010000517.1:0-3260 GCA_031369245.1 Hyphomicrobium sp.
GCTGACGGGAAACTTGCGATCCGCCAGCACGTTCAACATTTCCCGGCCCACGTTGCCCGTGGCACCGACGATCGCGACCTTGTAACCCATGAGGAGCTATCTCAAAAAAATAGCCGGGCCCGCGCGTGGCGATGACCGGTGTTTATTCCTGAGTTGGCGCGAGATTTAGCGGTCTTGGCCTTGAAATTCAAGGCTTTTGACGACGCGCCGCAGCGCTGGTCCCGGGCTCGGCGTCGCTTGAATTTTCGCCACCATCTGGGTCAGAATGGGGCCAGCGGTCCAGAGCGCGCTGATGAGGCTGACAATGACGGCGACACGGTTTTGGTTGAGCGCGGCGCTGGCACTTGGTGTCGCCGGGCCGGCGCGCGGCGAGGCGATGCCCTGGCTGCTGGATCGCGACATCGAGAGCACGCTCGCTGGCAAAACCATCGAAGGGCGCTACGCCGACGGCAAGGCCTTTACCGAGAGCTATTTGCCTGACGGGCGGATTGAATACCTCGAAGGCAGCAAAAAAATCGGCGGCCGCTGGTCGGTAACGGCTGGCACGCTGTGCACGATCTACGACGTCGATCCAACAGGCGGATGCTATCGCGTCACGCGCGTCGGGCCGAATTGCTTTGAATTCTATTTCGCGTCGCGCACGGAAATCGCGGCCCCTGGTCCGCAAGGCTCAACGCCGTCGTGGACCGCGCGCGGGTCCGTCAGCGGCGAACGGGCCGCGTGCGAAGACAATGCCAATGTCTAGTTATGCGCGGTGCGGCTAATCGAGAAAGCGTCCGAACAGCCAGACGGCGGCTTCAATCGTGCCGCCATCGACGATGTCACCGGTGATCACCGCCGGGTCAGCCACAATATCGAAGGTGGCCTCGAGGCTTTCGACCAGCAGCCAAACAAACGGCTGGCCGGTTGCCTCGTTGATGCAGCTTTGATGCTCAAGGATACGGCCGGTCAGAAGCGCTTCCGACGAGGGCGCTGAGGCGGCAACGCCCTCTGTTGCCCCATTCGTGGCGTCGAGTTCGGCGGCAATGAACATTCCAGCTGGCACAAAGGCCTGGGCAGCGAACGCCGGGCTGTCCGAGCCATCGTCATTCTTGCGCGACGCGTAATAGGCGGCTTCATCGCTGAAGGCTGCCACATCACGTGCGAAGCCTGCAAGCCGGACCCGGCGCACGGCGGGCCAAGACGATGCCTCGTTGAGCGCAAAATCAACGGCGTCGAACACCAGCGGATAGCGGCCTTCGCCATCATCGCCGGGATTGACCCAGCCGGTGAAGGCGCCTTCGAACGGCGTGTCGCCGTCGCGGCTGAGCGGCCCGACAATCTTCAATTGAATATCGCTTTGGCCTTCGAAAAATGGCGTCAGGCCAAAAATCTCGGTCGTGCCATCGTCGCCCCGTCCGAAATGGAACCAGATCTCGGCACCCGCACGCCCGCGCCAAATGCCATAGGAACCGGCGGCGCAATCGGCCTGCAGCATGGTGTCGGCAGCGTAGCGCGTCATCGCGGCGCGAAAGGCTTCTTCGTCCGCGTAGATGAAACCGATGGTTGAGAGATTGCTGGCCACGGCAGCTCCGGCATGGTTTGAAACGACCCGCCGTCAGCGTACTTGCATTTAGGCGATGCGGGCAAGTTTCTGGTGATTGGACAGCCCGCCCATTTCGCGCACGCGGGCCGCAAACACCGTTTTCAATGCCGTGTCGATTTCGAGCACATTGTTTGAGATGATTTCACCGATTGGGTCGGGGAAGACGTATTTGTCATAGCCGTCCGCGCCTTCGATGAAGTCGAACAGGCGGCCCTTGCGCTCGCGTTCGTAGAACACCACCAGCTTGCCGACGTAGTCTTTGTAGCGGACGTTCTCGATGGCATCGAATTGCGTTTCATCTTCGGCCAGGTAGGCAAGGCGGCGGCGGATATAGGCAAAGATCGACAGTTCGCGATCGGTCGTGTCGATGCGCTGGCCCAACTGATGCAGGGCGAGCGTGCCGGGGCGGCCGTCGCCAGAGGCTTGTGTGCGCAGGCGCTCAACCACGGGAACGATCAGGCTTTCTTCAAACGCGTTCTTGATCATTGGCGCGTAGTAGCGATCGATCGCGGGTTTGCGAACCGACTTCAAGCCGATGCGCTCCAGCGCAAAGCGGCAGAATTCTTCCGATGGGCCTTTGGCTTCGTCGATGAAGACCGTTCTCAGCCGCTTCTTGACGAGCTGGACGTGGGCGGCTTCTGCGATTGCCTCTGGATCGTAGATGCCCTTGGTCGCTGAAATCAGGGTCTCGATGATTTCGTCGGCAACGCCAGCGCGCGCGATTGTCTCGAGATCAATCGTCAGGAACGGTTCGTCATCCATGATGTTCGGCGCTGAGGAATCGACGAAGAATTCAAACAACACGCCGTTGGTCAGGATGCCGAGCTTGACGTCTGGTAAAGCGTTGAAATAGCGCGTCAGCTGGCCGCGGTTTTCCATCAGGTCGGAGCCTGCTCGCTTGGCCTCGATGGCAATGACCGGAATGCCGTCGCGCAAAATCGCAAAGTCCACTTTGTTGTTGGACGCTGGATCGAAGTCGGCTGGATGTTCGGGGTAGACCTCGTAGGGGTTGGCATAGTCGTAGCCGAGCAAGCCGAGGAACGGCAGCACGAGATAGAGCTTGGTGCTTTCCTCGTTGCTGCAGGCGGTCATGATGCTGACGGATCGCTTGGCGACAGCCAGAAGGCCAGCCCGCAGCTCGTTTGTGGTCGTCATTGGTTTGCGTGCCCCCGCCCGCTGAGCGCTCTTGTGGCAAGAGCACCCCATCTTCCCGAATCACTATGTGGAGTGTCTCACGATGCGGGGAATGCGCGAAGACCCTGATTTGTCAACTCTTTCTTAATCGTTGTAGGTGCGCCTTAGATTATGCGACGAGCCGCTTCAGCTCGCTTTCGATGGCCTGGCCCATCTCGCTGGTGCTGGCCGAGCGCATACCCGGCTGCATGATGTCGCTGGTGCGCAGGCCGTTTTCGAGCACGCCCGCGACGGCCTTGTCGATCAGGTCGGCTTGCGCTGCCATATCGAACGAATAGCGCAGCGCCATGCCGAACGAGGCGATCGTTGCGATTGGATTGGCGAGGCCTTTGCCAGCGATATCGGGCGCCGAGCCGTGCACGGGTTCATAGAGCGCCTTGCGCTTGCCGGTCTTGGTGTCGGGACTGCCGAGCGACGCGGACGGCAGCATGCCGAGCGATCCGGTCATCATGGCAGCCGCATCCGAAAGCACGTCGCCGAA
>JANMOL010000528.1:0-2365 GCA_031369245.1 Hyphomicrobium sp.
GCAAAGTGCTGAGAATTGAGCGAACCAAGTCGCACGGTAAAGATCGCTATAACCAACAAAAAATTGTTTGAGATAATTACTCAGCAGCCTCGGCTTCGCGCGCCAAAAAGCCGCCCGACTGGCGCTGCCACAGCGAGGCATAAAGCCCGCCAGCCCTCAACAGCTCGGCGTGACTGCCGTCCTCGATGATCCGGCCCTCATCCATGATGATCAGCCGGTCCATGGCCGCGATCGTCGACAGCCGGTGCGCAATGGCGATCACGGTCTTGCCGCTCATCAGCGTCCGCAGGCTCTCCTGGATGGCCGCTTCAACTTCGGAATCGAGCGCGCTCGTGGCTTCATCCAAAATCAGGATGGGCGCATTCTTCAGCAGCACGCGCGCGATCGCGATCCGCTGGCGCTGGCCGCCGGACAGTTTCACGCCGCGCTCGCCGACGTGGGCGTCATAGCCCGTCCGGCCCTTCATATCCTCAAGCCCAGGGATAAAGCTGTGGGCCTGCGCGCGCCTGGCCGCTGCCATCACGTCGGCCTCGCTGGCATCGGGCCGCCCGTACAAGATGTTGTCGCGCACCGAGCGGTGCAGCAGCGAGGTATCCTGCGTCACCAGCCCGATTTTCGCACGCAGACTATCCTGCGCGACAGACCCGATATCCTGGCCATCGATCATGATCCGTCCGGCTTCGAGATCGTAAAACCGCAACAGCAGATTGACGAGCGTCGACTTGCCCGCACCCGAACGGCCGACGAGACCAACTTTTTCCCCCGGCTTGATCGTGAACGACAAATTGTCGATGACGCGGTCAGGTTCGCCGCCCGGCATGCCCTTGGCGGTGCCGTAGTGAAAGCGGATCGCATCAAAGCGGATTTCTCCGTGCGGCACGTCGAGCGGCTTAGCGCCAGCATTATCGAGCACGGTTTGCGGTTTCGAGATGGTCGCCATGCCCTCGTGCACCACACCGATGTTTTCAAAAATTCCCGAGATGGTCCACATCACCCAGCCCGACATCGTATCGATGCGCACCACCAGCGCGATGACGACTGCAATCGCGCCCGCCGAAACGTCGCCCTGGCTCCACAGCCACAGCGCCAGCGCGCTGGTGATCACGATCATCACGCCATTGAGGCACGACAGCACCAGTTCCATCGCCGTGATCAAACGCAGCGACGCCTGCCACTTTTCCATCTGCTCCTGGAACGCGACGCGGGCATAGCCGTCCTCGCGCTCGGCGTGGGCGAACAGCTTGACCGTCAGAATATTGGTGTAGCTGTCGACAATCCGGCCGACCAGCATCGAGCGGGCCTCCGAAGTATCGGTCGAGCGCTGCTTAATGCGCGGCACGAAATAGCGGATCGCGACGGAATAGAGCGCCAGCCAGATCATCAGCGGCACGACCAGACGCAGGTCGGCGGTCGCAAACAGCACGACGGCGCCGAAAAACTGCACGGCGGCATACCAGATGGCATCAATGGCCTGGACCACGCTTTCGCGCAGCGCCGGCGCCGTCTGCACGATCTTGTTGGCGATCCGGCCGGCAAAATCGTTCTGGAAAAAGCCCATCGACTGGCGCAGCACGTAGCTGTGCGTTTGCCAGCGCACGCGATTGGTAAACGTGGTCGCGACGACCTGGCTCTTGATCAGATCGTGCAACAGAAAAATGATTGGGCGGGCAACCAGCGCCAGCAGCGCCATCGCCGCCAGCAGAGTGCTGTTATCCTGAAAGAAGGCCGCTGGATTGGCGGCTGATCGCATCAGATCGACGAGCTTGCCGATGAAGGCAAACAGCATCACCTCGGTGATCGAGCCGAAAAACCCGACCACCAGCAGCACGGCAAAGGCCGGCCACACCGGCTTGACATAGTGCCAATAAAACGCCCCGAGCGTATCAGGCGGGCGCACGATCCCCGGCCGCGCGAACGGGTCGATGCGGTCCTCAAACCAGGAAAACAGGCGGCGGAACATTCTAAACAACCTTCAGACGGCGAAGCCGCACCCGTCGCGGCGAAAAGCCTGGGACGAGCACGTGTGCTTTATGTTGATCGCGGATTGCGGTTAGCGCTAAGGGTCTTTTAGGTCAAAAACAAGTCAACCGCACAAGGCCCTTTGGATGAACGCTCCCGACCCCGCACTGGACCAATACAAAGCCGCGGCCCGTGCTTGGTTTGAGCGTTTGCGCGACGATATCTGCCGGGCACTCGAAACGCTCGAAGCCGGTCTGCCGGCCGCAGCCCCGCATGGCGATCAACCGCCCGCGACGTTCATTCGAACGCCTTGGGAGCGCACCGACCACGCCGGCGGCAAGGGTGGCGGCGGCGTCATGAGCATGATGCATGGCCGGGTATTTGAAAAGGTCGGCGTGCACGCCTC
>JANMOL010000548.1:0-11945 GCA_031369245.1 Hyphomicrobium sp.
CCAGCCTTTGCCGCAGAAACCGCTGTCGCTCCTGCCACGAACGCGAACGCAGTCGTCGTCGAAGCTGGCGCACTGACTTCGTCAGCCAATGCTGAGCAGGCCCGCAAGCTTTTGCAGTCGCAGGGCTATACAAACGTGTCCGACCTCAATCGTGATGCCAGCGGCCGTTGGACTGGAACCGCATCAAAGGATGGCAAGACGATCTTTATTGCCATTGCACTGCCAGCCCCGGCGCCTGCGACCCCTGCAACCAACTAAGTTTCAAAGAAGCGCGTCAGCTTCCTTCCCTGGCTGATCGCAAAGCGGCGCCCTCCCCTCGCGGGATGGGCGCCGTTGTTCTATCGGGCAACGTTCTTTCATCGGGCGACGGTGATGGGTAACGGCGTTTGGTATTGCGGCACTGGCCGCGCACGCTCTCAGCCGAAATCGATGTCGTCGCCACACAGATACTTGTCGGCCATATAGCCGCGTTTGCCTTTGACATGCACACGGATCCAGCGGCCAACGTAGCCAACGGGATTGACGTACGTGCCTTCGCGGAACGCGCCTTTGACCTTACAGTTCAAACTCGGGCACTTCCGGAGGCTGAGCTTGCCTGACGTTCCTGGCAACTTGCAGATGTTTGCTGCGTTCGATGTTGGGGCGTCTAAGGTCGTGAACGCGGCGACCAGAGCGAGGGCGGGAAGAACTTGCCATCTTAACATGCGTGTACTCCCTAAATGAACGCTGTTTTCAGCCGCGCTTGAAAAGCGATCGTGTGCGAGGCATCACAGATACTATCCGTTCAGGTCGTATTACTCCAGTGGCCGCTGACGCAGTTGGCGGCGCGCGCTCGCCTTGCGCGGTGCGATTGGCTTACATCTAGCTCTTATTGGCGTCCGGCAGCGTGATGCGAATGGACAATTCGCGCAGCTGCTTTGGCGCGACTTCGCTCGGTGCGCCCATCAGCAAGTCATTGGCCTGCTGGTTCATCGGGAACAGTGAAATTTCGCGCAGGTTTTTAGCGCCTACGAGCAGCATGACCATCCGATCGATGCCGGCTGCCATCCCGCCATGCGGAGGGGCGCCGTACTGGAAGGCGCGGTACATGCCACCGAAGCGGGCCTCAACCACATCGGCACCGAGACCGGCGATGCCAAAGGCTTTGACCATTGTTTCGGGCACGTGGTTGCGAATGCCGCCCGACGCGATCTCAAAGCCGTTGCAGACGATGTCGTATTGATAGGCTTTGAGCGCGAGGTAATCCTGGTTGCTCGTCGCGGCGTCGAGTGCTGCAGCTCCGCCTTGCGGCATCGAGAACGGGTTATGCGCAAAGTCGATCCGCTTGTCGTCATCGTTCCATTCGTAAAACGGAAAGTCGGTGATCCAGGCGAGCGCAAAGCGGTTCTCGTCGATGAGCTTCAGTTCACTGCCAGCTCGATCGCGCGCGGCACCAGCAAACTTGTAGAACTTCGCCGGATCGCCAGCGGTGAAGAACACCGCGTCACCGATTTTGAGTCCAAGCTGATCGCGAATGGCGGCAGTGCGCTCGGGTCCAATGTTTTTTGCAACCGGACCCGCGCCGCCTTCTTCGTTGTCTTTTGATTGCCCGCCGTCGGCAGGACCACGCCAAAAAATGTAACCCAGTCCCGGCTGGCCCTCGCCCTGGGCCCAGCCGTTCATACGATCGCAAAATGCGCGTGAGCCGCCGGTCGGCGCCGGGATCGCCCAGACGCGAACCTTTGGATCTTTTTCGATCATGGCTGCAAAGACTTTGAAGCCCGAACCGCGGAAATGTTCAGTTACGTCCTGCATTTCGATTGGGTTGCGCAAATCGGGTTTGTCGGAACCATATTTCCGGATCGCTTCCTCATGCGGGATGCGCGGCCAATTGTTGGTCACCGGCTTGCCGTCAGCGAATTCTTCCAGCACGCCGGTGATGACCGGCTCCATCGTCTGAAAAATATCCTCCTGCTCGACGAAGCTCATTTCGACATCGAGCTGATAGAACTCACCCGGCAGGCGATCGGCGCGCGGGTCTTCATCGCGGAAGCACGGCGCGATCTGAAAATAGCGGTCGAAACCAGATACCATTAGCAGTTGCTTGTACTGCTGCGGGGCTTGCGGCAGGGCGTAAAACTTGCCGGGATGGACGCGCGATGGCACCAGAAAGTCGCGCGCGCCTTCGGGCGATGACGCTGTCAAAATCGGCGTTGAGAACTCGAAGAACCCGGCGTCACTCATGCGGCGGCGGATGGCAGCCGTGATCGCCAGCCGCTTCATGATGTTGGCGTGCAGCGTCTCGCGCCGCAAATCCAGGAAGCGGTATTGCAGGCGAAGGTCTTCTGGGTAATCGGGCTCGCCGAACACCGGGATTGGCAGTTCCTTTGCTGCCGAGAGCACTTCGATCTCGGTCGCATAGAGTTCGATCTCGCCGGTTGGCAGATCGGCGTTGGTCGTGCCATCTGGGCGCGCGCGCACGGCGGCGTCAACGCGGATGACCCACTCCGAGCGGAGCGCTTCCGCAGCCTTGAATGCTTTGGATTCTGGGTCGGCGACAACCTGCGTCAAGCCGTAATGATCACGCACGTCTATGAACAGCACGCCGCCGTGGTCGCGGACCCGGTGCACCCATCCCGATATGCGGACGGCTTTGCCGACATCGGCCTTCCTGAGTGCGCCGCACGTGTGCGAGCGGTAACGATGTAGTGCCCCATCGGCCATTGCCGGTAACCCCGTCGAAGAATGATGGAAATCGACGCGGACAAGCGCATGGAGGCGCGCGAAAGTCAAGATTTGGGAGAACTCTGGCGGGCTGCCGCGGCGGCGCGCCTAAGCACGGTTAGAGTACGAAATCCGTGACAGCGAGTTTGATGACGCCGTTTAGGTGGATCTGGAAATCGACTAGCCGGTCGCCGTTGATATCGCCTTGGATGACGGTCCGGTCGTTGACGGTACCAGCGAGGTCCACAACAGTGTACTGGAGCTGCCCGGCAGCGCCCGTAAAGGCGCCCGTGCCGCGCCACGAGAACGCGGTCACTCCCGCCAGCGCGCCGTTGGCGTCGATGGTCGAGACGTCAATGATATCCATGCCAGTTTGGAAATCGGTGACGACGTCACGGGTCCCTAGTATTTTGCCGATCTCGGCGACGGTGTTGAAGTCAAACACGTCGGCATCTGCGCCGCCCGTCAATTTGTCCCAGCCTGCGCCGCCGATCAGAATGTCGGCCCCTTGACCGCCAACGAGGGTGTCGTAACCGCCTGCACCGATCAGCGTATCGTTGCCATCGCCACCCGTCAGCACGTTAGCAACGCGATTTCCGGTGAGGACATTGTTTTCGGCGTTGCCCGTGCCGTTAATGGCGGATGCGCCAAGCAGCGTCAGGTCTTTGGCGCCGGTGCCGAGTGCTGCCGATACAGAACTGAGGATTTCGCCGGCACCCGCCAAATCAACTTTGACGTTGGCGCTGGCGGCCATCACGGTCACGTTGACGGGGGCAGCGAGATCCGCGCTGGAAAACGTGACGGTGTGAGAACCGGCGCGCACGCCGATGCCATAGCCGCCAGCTGCTTCCGTCGTATCGGTGCCATCCAAGACGCCGAGCGTTGAGACGGAGACGGTGATACCGCCGCGGGTCTCGCCAATATCGTAGAAATTATCACCGTCGAGGTCGTTGATCGCGACGCCGCTGACAAAAATTTTGCCGCCACTCAAGCCGAAATTTTCAGTCGCCATCACCGCGTTGTAGGTGTAGGCGCCAGACTTGAATGGACCCTCGACAACGCCCGTTCCGAGCTCGCGGAAGTTATCATTCAGCGTGTTGACGCGGTGTCCGGCGCTGCGAAATAGATTGTCGGCGATGTTGAGCGTGGAGGCCAGACGATCAACCGTGCCGGTGGTGCCAACCCAGGCGATATTTTCCCCTGTTGCCCAACTGCCAGTGAGCGCATAGCCAGCCGCCTGCATGCGCGAGGCCGGCGTGCCGTCGCCGATCCCGGCATGATTGAACTGATCGGTATCGATCATGTACTGGCTGTGCGCCCGCGCGGCTGTCACGAGATCGTTGCTGGGGGCCAGGGGCTGCTTTGGCGTCGCGCTGATGGTACCGGCGGCAAGCCCGGCGTTGAGATCGATACCGAGGCGGGCCGCCTCGCCGAGTGGGTCCATCCGCGCCCGATTGACGAGTTCGAGAAGCAGTTGGTCGTAGGCTGAATACGTGGCCATCGCGTTCTCCGTCGCATTCAGCGCAAATGTGCCGAGAATGAGCCGAAACTTGCCTTGCCGCCTCCTAAGGCGGCCTTGCGAAAATTGATAAAACTTGAGCAAAAGCACCTGGTTGCATGAGCATATTAGTTGTCACCTCAGGTGGCAGCCCAGAGCCCGATAGCAGCCCAAAAATTAGCCAGGCGCGGACAGTCCATGGTCCCAGGCGACAAGACGCCAGCCGTGCGCTATAGCCCTGCGCACATGCGTGTCATCACCTCAACGGCCGACCTTCAAGCGCTGTGCGAAACGTTGTCTGGCGGTGAGTTTGTCACCGTCGATACCGAATTTTTGCGCGAGCAAACGTTTTGGCCACAGCTTTGCCTGATCCAACTCGCCGGCCGGGATGCCGAGGCGGTGGTTGATCCCATGGCGCAGGGCCTCGACCTTGCGCCGTTTTACAAACTGATGGCCGACGAAAATATCGTCAAAGTTTTCCACGCCGCACGCCAAGACATCGAGATTGTCGTGACCAAGGCCGGGGTAGTGCCCGCGCCGGTTTTTGACACCCAAGTGGCCGCCATGGTGTGCGGCTTTGGCGACAGCATCAGCTACGTCAATCTGGTCAAGAAAATTAACGGCGCTGATATCGACAAGTCGTCGCGGTTTACCGATTGGAGCCGGCGTCCGCTGTCTGACAAACAGCTGGAATACGCGCTTGGCGATGTCACGCATCTGCGCGACGTCTACGTCCATCTGAAAAAGGAGATCGACGCCACGGGGCGGACCAGCTGGCTAACCGAAGAAATGGCCACGCTGACCAGCCCGTCGACCTACGACACCAATCCTGAAAATGCCTGGCAGCGGCTAAAATTGCGCGTCAAGGGCCGCAAATCGCTTGCTGTTCTGGTTGAGCTCGCGGCTTGGCGCGAACGCCTGGCCCAAGCGCAGGATGTGCCGCGCGGGCGCATTATTCGCGATGATGCGCTCTATGATATCGCCAATCAGATGCCGGTCACACCTGAGGCCTTGGGACAGCTTCGGTCGCTGTCTGATGGCTTTAGCCGATCGCAACGCGCCAAAGAAATCATCGACGCGGTCAAGGCCGGCTTGGCGCGCGATACCAAATCTTTGCCAAAATTGGAGCGCGGTGAAGCCCTGTCAGCGGAGGCCACCGCAACGCTCGAGCTGCTGAAAGTGCTGCTGAAAGCCTCGGCTGCCGAGCATCGCGTGGCGCCCCGGATGATCGCTGACGCGGAAGCGCTCGAGCTGCTGGCGACGGAAAATGAGCCCGATATTCAAGCGCTCAAAGGCTGGCGGCGGCAATTGTTTGGCGAGCAGGCCTTGCGGCTGAAGCGCGGGGAGCTGGCCCTGACCCTGGTCAACGGCGAGGTGCGGGTCGTCCCAGCCTTGACGCCGCAAGCCGCTTCAAACTGATTGCAACACACAATCTCAAAGCCAGCGCGACGGATTGCGCGAGGGTTACCGTTATCACTGGTGCGCGGTGATTGACGGCTGGCTGGCTATCGCCGGTTGCTGTCAAGACCGCGCATGCGCCGCGCCCGGACTCGCCAATCGGTCCGTACGGCCGGCTGCCACCAGCGGTCTGGGGTCCCCCCGCTCCAGACCGCTATTTTTTCAGACTTTCAGGAAGGCTACTTGCGACCCGGGTCGTAGGGGTGCTTCAGCCGCCATTCTGAAAAAAAGTACGACAGGCTCTCGTCGATGTCGTCGGGCAGCACAATGCGGACGGTGACGAGTTCGTCGCCAGCGACCCCGCCTTTGCCGCGCACGCCTTTGCCCTTCAACCGAAACGTCTTGCCTGAACTTGTACCCTTCGGAATTGAGAGGTGCACGCGGCCCGAAACGGTTGGCACTTCGATCCGGCCGCCGAGTACCGCTTCGTCGATTGTGATCGGCAATTCGATGGCAATATCGTCGCCCTGCCGCTTGAATTGCGGATGCGGTTTGACCTTGATCTCGACCAGAGCATCGCCAGCTTCCGCGCCGTGCGGCCCCGCTGTGCCTTTACCTTTGAGCCGCAGCACCTGGCTATCGATAACGCCTTCGGGCACCGTCAGGTCCAGCACGCCGCCTTCAGGCAGCGTGACGCGCTTCTTGGCTCCCGACACGGCCTCCAGAAAATCGACTTCGAGCGAGTAACGCAGATCGGCTCCCCTAGGTGCAAATCCGCGCCCAGCCCGGCCGCCCTGGGTCGCCCCGCCTGGGGTTTGCGTTCGCCCGAAGACGTCGGAAAAAATATCGGAAAACCCGAAATCGTCGAATGGACTGCCCGCCGCGCGGCCGCGCGCGTTGGTGCCTGCGGGGCGGCGCCATTGCGGCCCGCGCGGGTCGCCTTTGGCGTCGATCTCACCGCCGTCAAACATCCGGCGGCGTTCAGGATCACTGAGAATATCGTTCGCGCCGGTAATTTTCTTGAATCGCTCGGCCGCCGCCGCATTGCCCGGATTGAGATCGGGATGGTGTTCTTTCGCGAGCTTGCGGAAAGCCCGGCGAATGTCCTCGTCCGAAGCGCGCGGCGACACGCCCAAAATGTCATACGGATTGTCAGCCATGCTTGCGATCTGTGTCCGGCGCAGAAGGATTGTTAGAAGCTTATCAGACAATTCTCAAAAGCGGCACGTCTCTACAACGTTATCGGGCGGCGGGGAGCCACGTTTCAGGTCCGGCCAATGCGAATTTGCGGGGTCTTACCGACAAGGCCCGCGAGCACTTCAAACCGGCGGCGAAGGCGCTCGCCGTCAAGCCCTGCGTAGGCCTTTGGAATGGTGAGAACCATAGTGCCGTTGTCGTATGTGATCGTTGTCTCATCGATGACGCCCGCCATGCCGATTGACAGCATATGCGCGCTTCTGACGGCCGCGCCCAGAACTCGGGCCCGGCGTTGAATACGCTTGGACACCAGGGCCCTCAGCCGCTCCGACAAGACATCGTCGCCATGCTCGGAGGAGTCGTGGCGATGGAAGACTGACAGCGCCAGAAACACCCGTCCTTCGTGATCGACGCCCGAAAGTCCGGCGTGTGCGATCGTGTTCAGGCTTTGCTCTCCGCGATAGTCGGGATGGGCGCGCCAGCCGACGTCTGACAGCAGACACGCCGCGTGCCGCAACCGGCGCTCGGCTGGTGTTTCGTCAAACCCTGGACCTGAAAAAATCTGATCGGTCCAGCGGCACAACTCGTGGGCGTGATCAACCGAGCGCGAGCGCAACATGGCGTAGTCTTCGCAAAAGCTCAGCAGCGGATCACGGCGGCGCTCGATCGCGGGCAGCAAGCCGTAGATCAAGCCCTCGCGGATGCCGAACACCGAAAACACCACGCGCCGCGGCTGCATATGACGCAATAAGCGATCGAGGACCACGGCGCCGTACGGCAAGACTTCGCGGCGCGCGCGGGCAATGCCTTCGATGCCCGGCAAACTCTGCGGCTTCTTGGTGTGCCAAACGCGATCTGCAAATTCCTGCGCATTGCGCGCGGGCAACTCATAGCCGTGCATGACGCGCAGCGGATAGTTGACCATCTCCATATGCAGCTTGGCAAGCGCGCGCCACGTGCCTCCGACCGCATAAAAGTTGCGGCCCTTAGCCTGCGTCAGCCACGGCAAGCGATCGATTTCTGCGTCGATGACGCCGATGGCCTTTTCGAGCCGGTTGCCCGTGGTATCGATCAGTCTCAATCCGCCAAGCGGTAACGTCGCGGCCTCTCTGAGCTTGCCGTCCGCTATATCGATCAGCTCAAGACTGCCGCCGCCGAGATCGCCGGCAATGCCGTCCGCATCGACAAAGCCCATAAGAATGCCCTGCGCGGCGAGCTTTGCTTCTTTTTCACCTGACAGCACTTCGATGGCGCAACCCGCAGCCTTTTCGCCGCGTTGAATGAAGTCCTTGCCGTTTTTGGCTTCGCGCACAGCGGCGGTCGCGATGGCTTTGAGGTTTTTGACGCCCAGCACGCGGGCGATGCTTTTAAAGCGCGTCAGAGCCAGGATGGCGCGTTCGACACCCTCGCCCGACAGGCTTCCTGTAGAGGCGACCGAGCGGCCGAGCCCGCACAGCACCTTCTCGTTGAAGAGCGGCGTTGGCGCGCGCACAGCACCTTCGTAAATCACCAGCCGTACCGAATTCGAGCCGATATCGATAATCCCGATCGGCTCAAGTTCGGCTTGACGGTGCTTGGCACCGAATAATTCGCTGAGCCGCGTCACGCGCCCTCCCTTCAGCTATCTCAGCCAGACTGACTGAAGCGAGGCGGGAAGTCCTCTTTCAAGGATTGGCCACGGCCCGAGAGCGACGGATTGGTCATGAAATATTTATGCGCATTGAACGGCTCTTCTCCGGGCGCTGGCTCAAGCCGTGTCGAGCTGCCGTCGCTGTTGATCCGCCAGCTCTGCTGATTGTCTTTTAAATTGGCAACCATAATTTGATTTAGAACCTGCTCGTGGACTGTTGGGTTTTTGATCGGCAGCATCGCCTCCACGCGGCGATCGAGGTTGCGTGGCATCATGTCAGCCGAGCTGATGTAGACGGCGGCATTGGGGGAAGGCAAGGCCTCGCCGTTGCCAAAACAATAGATACGGGCGTGTTCAAGAAAACGCCCGATGATGCTCTTGACGCGAATGTTTTCCGATAGCCCTGGAATTGCCGGTTTCAGGCAGCAAACGCCGCGGACTACCAGGTCAACGGGCACACCGGCCGCGCTCGCCTCATAGAGTGTCGAAATAATCTGCGCATCGACGAGCGAATTCATTTTCATCCAGACACCGCTCGGCCGGCCAGCCTTTGCGTTGCGGATCTCGTCTGTGAGATGGCTCATAATTCGATTTCGAATGCCGTGCGGGCTCGCAGCCATGCTCTCAAGCTCGCCGGGCTCTCCATAGCCGGTCACAAAATTCAATATGCGCGACACGTCTCGAACGATCGCGGGATCGGTGGTGAAGAGTGACAGATCGGTATAGATGCGAGCGGTCTGGGGATGATAGTTGCCGGTGCCAATGTGGCAGTAGGTCGTTAAGTCGCCGCCTTCGCGCCGGACGATTAAGCCGAGCTTGGCGTGGGTCTTGAGTTCGGTGCAGCCAGACACCACGTGCACGCCGGCGCTTTCAAGATCGCGGGCCCAGCGAATGTGTGCAGCTTCGTCAAAGCGGGCTTTGAGTTCGACGACGGCTGTCACCGATTTGCCTGCCTCCACGGCCTCTTTAAGGGCCTGCACAATCGGGCTGTCACGCGATGTGCGATAGAGCGTCCATTTAATCGCCATGACGTTCGGGTCAGCGACCGCTTGGCGCAAGTACTGCACGACGACGTCAAAACTTTCGTAGGGGTGATGGACGACAATGTCCTTCTTGCGCACTGCTGCAAAGCAATCGCCGCTGAATTCGCGGATGCGCTCGGGAAAGCGGATGGCGAACGGCTTGAAAACGAGATCGGGCCGGTCGGGCACGATCAGCTGCGCGGTATCAGCCAGCGCCAGCAGTCCATCTTTGACGAAGACGCTTTCGTCGCGCACTTCGAGTTCTTCGATAACGAATTTGCGCAGCCGTTCGGGCATGCGGGCTTCAAGTTCAAGACGGATGACGTTGCCGCGGCGGCGGCGTTTGAGCTGGCTCTCGTAGGAGCGCACTAAATCCTCGGCCTCCTCCTGCAATTCGATATCGCTATCGCGCAGCACCCGAAACGCGCCCTGGCTCTTGATGTCGAAGCCCGTAAACAGTTCCGACAAGAACATACCGATCACGCGTTCGAGCTGAATGAAGCGGATGTCCTTGGGTTTTTCAGCGTCTGTCTCAAGCCGGATAAACCGTTCGAGCTGACCCGGGATCGGGATGAGGCCGTTCATCGCCTTGCCGTCGGTGCGGCGCTGCATCTCAACAACAACGGTCAGGCCCTTGTTGAGAATGAACGGAAACGGATGCGCCGGATCCGCGGCAATCGGGGTCAGAATTGGAAAGATGTGGCTGAGAAAAATTTTCTCCAGCCAATCGCGTTCATGCGGCGCGACGTCTGCTGGGTCGAGCACATGCATGCCAACGGCCGAAAGCTCGCCTTTCAGGGCAATCCACGACGCCTGCTTGTCGGCCACCAAGCCTGCTGCAAACCGGTTGATGGCGGCGAGCTGTTGCATCGGCGTCAGGCCATCTTGCGACAGTGTTGAGACACCCGCTTTGACCTGGCCATACACGCCGGCCGCACGCACCATGTAGAACTCGTCGAGGTTCGATGCCGAGATCGACAAAAACCGCAAGCGCTCCAGCAGCGGATGGTGGACGTTACCGGCCTCTTCGAGAACACGGCGATTGAATTGCAACCACGACAGTTCCCGGTTGTAGAACCGGTCCTGACCCTGCGGGACTTCCATTTTTGCCGCTTTGACGTTCGGTTTGGTGCGCGTTGTCGACATCATAGGCTCCCACTTCCCAGCTTCGGAGCAGGGATCACGACGAAATGTAACACAAGCATGACAGCAGCCAACCCGGGTCGCAGCTGTCCAGCCCCGCCGTCTTGTGGGCTAAACAGCATATCCCAAGCTTTCGAGCGCCGCGGCGGCCACGCTGCGCGTCACGGCGCGCTGCAGCGCCAGGGAGCGGTGGTCCAATTCGGCGACAAGACGGCTGGCGGCCTCCATGGAGCGCTCCATGCGCACCAGAAGATAGGCGATGATTTGCGGCTCGACGCTGAGTTGGCGGTCGGCAAACAGCTTGACCAGGACGGCCCTTAACAACGCGTCGTCAGGCGGAGCGATCAGCGCGTGCGGCAGCGCGTTCAAGCGTGAGCGCAGATCGGGCAGGGCGAGAGCGAGATCACCGGGCGCTAGAGCCGACGTCAGCAGCATGGCGAGGCGCTGTTCGCGCACCAGGTTCAAGAGATGGAACAGTGCCGCCTCATCGCGCGTCGCCGCGATGTCTTCAACGATGAGCGCGCCTGATGCCGCAAGCTGCGGCACATCGGCAATCGCGATATGTGCGGCTGCCACGGCATCGGCATTGGATTTCATGCGCCAGACATTAGCCAGATGGCTTTTGCCGCAGCCGGGCGGCCCTGAAATGACGGCCGCGCCAGCCGGCCAATCTGGCCAGCGGTCAACGAGTGCCACGGCGGCCGCGTTTGATCCAGAGACGAGATAATCCTCAAGGCCAAGCGCGGGGCGGTGCGGGAGTTCTAAAACAAGTTGTTCAGGTTTGCCGGTCATAGCGCAGCGATCGCCTTATCCTTTGGCGGCATCGTGGCCTTGATAGACCGACGACGACAAATACGACTGCAGCCCGAAACGGGCGAGCACGCCGATAGCCGCTGCCACCGGCACCGCGACGAGCAAGCCCAAGAAACCGAATAGGTAGCTGAATGTCAGCAGGGCAAAAATCAGCCAGACCGGATGCAGCCCTATTTTCGCGCCGACGATGTGCGGACTGAGAACGGCGGCATCGAGCGCTTGCCCTGCCAGAAAAACGCCGGGCACGAGCAACACTGCCTTCAGGTCGGGCCAGAACTGAACGGCTGCCAGCGCGCTGGCCGTGATTAATCCCAGCGCCCAGCCGGCAAACGGAATAAAGCTCAACAAGCCGGTCAGTAGCCCAACCAGCAAGCCGTAGCGCAGCCCAAGGGCGCTCAGCGCGATGGCGTAAAATGCCGCTAGCACCAGGCACACCGTTCCCTGGCCACGGATAAATGCCGACACGCGGCCGTCAATCTCGGCAGCCAAACCGCGGATTTGCGGAGCGTTAGTGCGTGGCAGCCAGCTATCGATCTTGCCC
>JANMOL010000549.1:0-2334 GCA_031369245.1 Hyphomicrobium sp.
GCTGACCGCGTCGTTTGGATATTATCTGCGCTCGGTCGTCGCCAACGCCGTTCATTCCGGTAACGGCCGGTCGGCGGCCAGTGACGATAACACCGACTATTATACCGTGACGCTGAAGCAGGAAACGCTGCGCCCCGGCACGATCTACGCTGATCCGTATGGCCATGTTCTGGTGCTCGCACGGCGCATAGCGCAGACCGGTGACGCGGCGGGCGTGTTCCTCGCTGTCGATGGCCAACCCGACGGAACGGTCGCGCGAAAGCGCTTTTGGCGCGGCAATTTCTTGTTCGCCCAGGACCCCGGGCTCGGCAGCCCCGGGTTCAAGCGCTTTCGCCCCATCGTGCAAGATAAAAAAGGCCTGCTGCGGCGGCTGACCAACGCCGAGATCGCGAAAGATCCGCAGTATGGCGATTTTTCTCTCGATCAGTCGAAGCTAGGCGTCGAAGGCTTTTACGATGCAATGGATGACGTGATGTCGCCAGCGCAGCTCGATCCAGCGCGCGCTCTGAAGGAGGCGGTGACGGCGCTGGAAGAGCAGGCAAAGACCCGTGTCGGGTCGGTCGAAAACGGCCGAAAGTATTTGAACGGCGGCGGCGCCGAAGTGAGCGTGCCGGACGGCGCGTCGATCTTCGAGACCACAGGCGCGTGGGAAGATTTTTCAACGCCGTCGCGCGATTTGCGGTTGCTGATTGCGATTGATGTGGTGCGCGGGTTTCCAGATCGCGTCGCGCGGCGGCCCGAGCGCTACGCCATGCCCAAGGATAAGAGCGTCGCGGATGTCAAGGCAGACTTGGAAAGCGTGCTTGCCGCAGAGCTGGCATCACGCAAATTCTCATATACCCGCAGCGACGGCTCGCCGTGGACGCTCGCGCTCAAAGACATGATCGACCGCATGACGGCCCTCGAGATGGCATACAACGTCAACGACTGTGCCGAACTGCGATGGGGCGCGGTCGATAAAAGCGATGAGGCGTCGACGTGCAAGAAACGTGCGTCGTCCTCGCAGCGGGCGAAAATGATGGAGTACCGCACCTGGTTTCACGAGCGGCGCCGGCCGCCACGTCCTTAGGCTCGACGCTGTCGATTGCAAGGCGCTCCAGCGACGGGCATTTTGAGCCTAAGAAGCGCGCGCCACAGCACAAAAAGTCTCGCGAAGAATAAGACCGTCATCTGCCGCCCAACGCTTCAGGCCACAAGTCTTAAGCCCACCCGCGCCGTTGGCGTTATCTTCGGCTGTTCCCGGACAGCACCAGCATGGCCACTTAAGTCCGCTCGACGCCGGCGTATTCGTAGACGGTCTCACCCGCAACAACGGTGCGTAGCACGCGGCCCTGCATTTTGGCCTCATCGAACGGTGTGTTTTTCGAGCGTGAGCGCAGCAGGTCTTTGTTGACGACCCAAGGCTCGCCGAGATCAAACAGTACGAGATCGGCGATCGCGCCTTTAGCTAAACGGCCTGAATGCAATCCGAGCAGGCGGGCCGGGTTGATGGTCATGGCTTTGAGCAGCATGCCGAGGCTGACCTCGCCAGCGTGCACGAGGCGCAGGGCGGCCGGCAGCAGCGTTTCGAGCCCGACCGCGCCGTCGGCGGCTTCCGCAAACGGCCGCCGCTTGGTGTCTGCATCTTGCGGATCGTGGCTGGAGACGATGATGTCGATATCGCCGCTCGCGATGCCGCGCACCATGGCCGCGCGGTCGTCTTCGCGCCGCAGCGGCGGGCGGACTTTGAAGAACGTCCGGTACGGCCCGATGTCGTTTTCATTCAAGGTCAGATGATTGATTGAAACACCGCAGGTCACAGGCAGTTTGCGGGCCTTGGCGCCGCGCACCACGTCGAGGCTTTCCGCGCAGCTGATCGTGGCCGCGTGATAGCGCCCGCCGGTCATTTCAACCAGCCGCACGTCGCGTTCGAGCACAATCGTCTCGGCCAGTTTTGACGCGCCCGGTAATCCCAGGCGCGAAGCAATTTCGCCCGAGTTCATCGCGGCGCTGCCCGAGAGATAGGGGTCTTCGGTGTGGTGCACCACGAGCGCGCCGAAGTCTTTAGCGTAGTTCAGCACGTTGCGCATCACGCGGGTGTTGACCAGGCTCGACTTGCCGTTCGAAAACGCGATCGCACCGGCCCGCTTCAAGAGACCGATTTCCGTCATCTCTTCGCCCTTGAGGCCTTTGGTCATCGCCGCCATGGTGTGGACGTGCACCAGCGCGTTATCGCGGGCGCGGCGCTGGATGAAATCGACCAGCGCCACCTGATCGATAACCGGATCGGTTTCCGGCATTACCACCATGGTCGTGACACCTCCGGCGGCGGCGGCGTGACTGGCGGTTTTCAGC
>JANMOL010000558.1:0-4293 GCA_031369245.1 Hyphomicrobium sp.
GGCACCTGCGCTTGACCCGCACCCGGGCGCGATCCCGGCAGTCCGGGAATTTCGGTCGGCGTGCGTTGCGTGACGGGCCGCTCGGCGCGCGGCAATTGCGGCATGTTCACAGGCCCGCCGCCACCACCACCGCCGCCCATCAGCACATCGAGCGGATTGATGCCCATGAACAGCATCAAGGCGCCGATGATCAGCAGGGTCGTCAAACTAAAGCCGCCGCCGCCGATGGGGATCTGAAAGCCGCCGCGCCCGCCCGGAAACGGCGAGCCGCCGCCCTCGTCGCGGCGATCTTCGACGTTTTTGCTTTCGCGGTCTTCTTCGCCGTAGCGCATGACGATTTCCTAAGGCTTATTGCGGCGCCGGCAGGCCTCCGCCAGCTCATTTCGAGGCTCATACTGCACGCCGTTTCCGGCAACACAAGGGTCTAGGATTTGCGGGATTTGCCGGTCACCGGCAGCGCCAGAAGATCGGGCACGGCGGTCAGGCCTTTGACCTTGGGCGCGGACCGTAACAGGGCCTTCACAGCACGTGAGGCGGCAACCGTGCCATCTTGGGCATAGGCCTCATGATTTTTTTCGATGTCGGCTGGCTCATAGCGGTAGTTGACCATCAGACCGTGCGCTTCGCGCAGGCCCTTCTCGGAGACATCGCCCAGCCAGTTGATGCGTTCGAGCCGGGCGCCGTTGCCAAGATGGAAACGGGCGACCGGATCGATCGGGCGGTTGTCGTTGGAGCGCGCGGTTAGAAAATAATGCGCCGCCGCTGACAGCAGCGCCTGTTTCAGCGCCTCGCGTTCGCTCGCCCCGTCTGAGGCCGTTTCGGCCCAGCGCGGATCGCTGAGGCTCTTGAGTGCGCGGCGATCCTCATCGTTGATCAGCCCGGCGCTGTCGCCCGCCAGCGTGCGATCGAGCCAGCGGGCAAAATGCGGCACCGGCGACAGCGTGACGAACGTCTTGAGGCTTGGGACTTCGCGGACCAGCTCTTCGACCACCTGCTTTAACAGGAAGTTGCCAAACGAGATCCCCCTGAGCCCGCCCTGACAGTTTGAAATCGAATAGAACACTGCCGTCGTGGGCGGCCGCCCGAGCGCCGGGCGGCGCGCGTCGAGCACCGGCGCGATGGCACCAGGAATATCGTTGAGCAGGGCCACTTCGACAAAGATCAGCGGCTCATCGACGAGCGAGGGATGAAAAAACGCAAAGCAGCGCCGGTCGGCCGGATCGAGGCGGCGGCGCAGATCGTCCCAGCCCTTGATTTCGTGCACCGCTTCGTAGGCGATGATTTTTTCAAGGATCGCAGCCGGCGTTTGCCAGTCAATCCGGCGCAGCACGAGAAACCCGCGATTGAACCATGAGGTCAGCAGTTTTTGCAGATCGGCGTCGACGGCCATCAGATCCAAGACTGACTTCGGCGTGCGCAGCAGCTCTTCGCGCAGCGCCACAATTTCTCCCGTTGCGCCGGGCGCGAGATTGAGGCGGCGAAAGAATTCGCGGCGCGGGCTCTCGGTGGCACGCTGCAGCGCGATCAACGTCGCCTCCGACGGCGCATCGAGATAGCGGCGCGCCGCGTTTGCAACGGCCACGGCGTCGGGTTGCAGATCGTTGGCGAGATGGCTGAAAAACGCCCGCCGCGCGTCGGCGGGGGCTTTGTGCAATTGCAGCAGAAGCTGGCGCGCGATGGCCACACCCGAGGCTTCGCCGCGCACCGACATCAACGCCCGCGCCAAGGCTTCGATGTTTTCATCGTCGCCGGGGCCAAACAGCGATTTCGGCAGCAGCGCGCGGCTTTGCTCCGCGACCGTATTCAACAATTCCTGGAGAAACGAGACATTCACCTGCGTGCAATCCTTTTCGTCGGCTGGCTCGTCGGCGGGCCCGTCTGCTGGCTTGCCTGCTGGCTTGCCTGCTGGCTTGCCTGCTGGCGATCGGCGACGCCGCTGGGTGGCCGGCCTTAACCTTCCATTAACCCAGGCGGCCCAGCATGACACACGTTGCCGCAACCGGGGGTACTGGGCATGGATGACATTGCATCGGGACGCGTCGGCTCGAGTCTGGCGGCGGTCAAGAATGACACCGGCCGCGTGGCCTTTTGCGGGCCCTATGTGCTCTCAGCCATCACCGGCTTTGGCATCGCGAAAATCGAGGATGTGATCCGGGCCGGGCGCGATTTGCCGCCGGGCCGCAAGCCTGTTGTGCGCGGCACCTATGCCGATGAAGTGGAAGCGGCACTGGCTTATTTCGGCTATCGCATGGAACTGAAAGACAGCTTTATGGCCAAAGCCCGCAAGGAACGGCCGAGCGTGTGGACTTGGATGCAGAAGCCGCGCAACGCCTGGGCCTACTACATCCTGGCGATCCACAAGGGTAAAGAAGGCCACTGGATCCTCGTCAAGGGCGTCAAGATGTGTGACACCTTCACGGAGGGCAAATGGACCTTCGTCGTCGACGGGCCGCACCGCGGCTGCCGCATCATGGAAATCTTTGAAGTCAAGAAGGCGATCGACGCCTGAGGCCGCACCGGCGGCTTTCAACGGCCCGCGGCTGATGCCGCCGCTGTCCCAAAACCGCCGGCATTGAGCGCGCCATTCACCTCGATACCAAAAGTTCGGGTCCCACAGACCCTGGTCCCGCTAGGCGGGCCGGGCCGATAGTGTTAGCCTTGGCCAACGCTCAGCCGCAGGAACAGCCGCACGCCCCCTGCATGACTGCCCGGCTGCATGACCGCCCGCCTGCATGACCGATTGAAAGGACTAAACCTGATGAACAAGTTCACAGCGTCGGCGCTCGCCGCCCTCATGGCGGTCACGGCCGTCATTCCCGCCACCACCCAGCCAGCCGAGGCCCGCCGCCGCGGAGCAGCCATCGTCGGCGGGGTCATCCTCGGCGCAGCCGCGCTGGCCATCATCGCCAATTCAAACCGCGCGCGCGCCGACGACGGCTATTACGCGCCGCGCCGCTCCCGCTGGCAGATCCGATGCGATAACTGGTACAGCCGCTGCGAAAACGGCAGCAACTATGCCTGCGAGCAATATGAAACGCGGGGCTGCACGGAGTAATCCCGGCCGTCCCGCCAAGCCCGCTTCTGCAACGAAAATGGGGAGCCGTGCGCTCCCCATTTTTTTCAAATCTATAAAACCGGAACAGCGCTAGTCCTTGGCGCGCTCGACGTATGAACCGTCCGCCGTCATCACGACGACGCGGGTACCGGTGCCGATGTGCGGCGGCACCATCACGCGGGCGCCATTCGACAGCTTGGCCGGCTTAAACGACGACGACGCGGTCTGGCCTTTGACGACCGGATCGGCTTCGATAATTTCGAAGGTCACACGCTGCGGCAGCTCAACGGCGATCGGATTGCCCTCAAACAGCGAGACCATGCAGGTCATGCCCTCTTGCAGCCACACGCCGCTATCGCCGAGGACATCTTTCGAAACGGAAATCTGATCGAACGACACCGGCTGCATAAAATTGAAGCCCATCTCGTCTTCGTAGAGATAGTTGTAGTCCTGCTCATCGAGGTAGGCGCGCTCGACTTGGTCCGTCGTGCGGTAACGCTCGGTCAGCTTGACGCCGTCCTGGATGCGCCGCAGCTCAAGATGCGTGACGGGCGTGCCCTTGCCGGGGTGGATGTTCTCGGCCGTCATCACCACGGCGAGCTTGCCGTTGATGTCCAGCACGTTGCCTTTGCGGACCGAGCTTGCGATAACCTTGACCACCGGACGTCTCCGTTCATGTGTTAACAGCCGGGCGGGACATCGCTGCCCTCGGCGAGCCCGGTCTGGATGGGAAAAAGCGGGATTTCTGCGGGCTTCATAGCTGCTTCGGGCCGGAAGGCCAAGGCCTGCCTCAAAACAACACCGGCGTGCAAATCCCGGATTTTCAGCGAAAACCCTCGATGTCCCTGCCCTCACCCTGGTGGACCGCACAAAAGCACGCTGACCGGCGGCCGCTTTTGATCGCCCGCGGGCGGATCAAAACGGCGATCCGAGCGTGGTTCGAAGACCAGGGTTTCGTCGAGGTCGAGACGGCGTGTCTGCAGGTCTCACCAGGCAACGAAACGCACCTGCACGCCTTCAAGACCGAACTCACCGGCACGGATCTGAGGCGCAGCGAACTCTATCTGCATACCTCGCCCGAGTTCGCCATGAAGAAACTGCTGGCGGCCGGTGAGCAAAAGATTTTCAGCTTCGCGCCGGTGTTTCGCAATCGCGAGCGCGGACCACTCCACAGCCCTGAGTTCACGATGCTCGAATGGTATCGCGCCGGCCAGCCCTACGAGATGCTGTTTGATGAT